>NZ_JAKKRH010000025.1:0-82202 GCF_025654465.1 Shewanella sp. SM101 | reverse complement strand
ATATTGAGTTGCATTATTTACCGCCTTACAGCCCGAACCTCAATCCGATAGAAAGACTGTGGAAGGTCATGAATGAGCACGCGAGGAACAGCGTGTACTTCAAAAATAAGCGAGATTTCAGGTCCGCACTGGATAAATTTTTCAAAGAAACATTACCCGATATTGGTGAAAGTTTAGCGTCGCGGATCAATGATAATTTTCAGCTCTTTACCCACGCATCTTCAGGTTGATTGGGTATATCTTGCCGGTAGCGCATGGCCGCAAGAACCTAAACAAAAAGCCAAGGCCAGATCGATTGCCAGTGAAATGCATTCTGGCTTTAATGCCGTGCGTAACGCCCTACCAATGAACATACGTGCGAGGCGCTATGTTGAACTCACAGATGCCGTCCGCAAAGACATTGAGCGCATCGATGCGATTTGGTCAGCACAAATGGCCGAGTTTGCCCCATCAAATTCCGAAGGTACTTGGTTATTTGGCCAATGGTCGATTGCCGACATGATGTTTGCCCCTGTGGTTATGCGTTTTCTTACCTACGATATTGAAGTCTCGCAGGCAAGCCGTGCCTATATACAGCATGTGATCAGCTGTCCGGAAATGCAGGCGTGGATTAATGCGGCTAAAGCAGAGGCTGAAATTGTTGCAGCGGATGAAGCGGGTATTGATCGATAAAGAGATAAATCATAGAGATAAAAAAGGGAAAGCCTTGGCTTTCCCTTAATCATTCAAATACTAACGCGTGTCACTTAACACGCATTACACGTCTAATATTATACATCTAGCATTAAACGTCTAAGTTAGCCACGTTCAATGCGTTCGCTTCGATGAACTCACGACGAGGTTCAACTTGATCACCCATCAAACAAGTGAACAACTGATCGGCACCCACAGCATCATCAATCGTGACTTGCAACATACGGCGTGATTCAGGATCCATTGTAGTTTCCCACAATTGCTCAGGGTTCATCTCACCCAATCCTTTATAACGTTGAATGTATAAGCCGCGTTTGGCTTCAGAAATCGTCCAATCTAGCGCTTCGAGGAAGCTGCCGACTTCTTTAACACGATCGCCGCGTTGTACATAGCCGCCTTCTTCAATCATGCCATCTAACGCCGCACCTAACTTACCGATACGTTGATAATCGCTTGATTGGAAGAAGTCATAAGTAAACAGATAGTTAGTATCGATACCGTGTTTACGAATGGTGATCTTAGGCAGATACACTTTACGCTCAGGATCGAGAATAGGCTCAGCAGAATACAGTACACCGCTGTTTTCCATTTCCACCAGCTCATGGATAAAGGCATCGATCCACTCTTTCATCTTGCCTTCATCGGCCAACATCTCGTTGGTGATCATTGGGTGGTAAAGCATACGGTTAGTAATGTGCGTTGGATAGCGCTGCTCTAAACGAGCCACAATGGCTTCCACTTCACGATACTGAGTCACTAAACGCTCTAACGGCTCACCTGACATACCAATCGCACCTTGCGTTGGATACACAACAGTGCCATCCAATGCTTGAGTCGTGAGATATTGAGTCAATGCTGGCTCGTCTTTCAAATACTGTTCTTGCTTGCCCTTTTTCACTTTAAATAGTGGTGGCTGAGCAATATACACATAACCACGTTCAATCAATTCAGGCATTTGACGGAAGAAGAAGGTCAACAGCAAGGTACGAATGTGCGAGCCGTCGACGTCAGCATCCGTCATGATTATGATGTTGTGATAACGAGTTTTATCTGGGTTATATTCGTCGCGACCAATACCACAGCCGAGCGCCGTGATCAGTGTGGCCACTTCTTGAGAAGACAACATCTTATCGAAGCGTGCTTTCTCAACGTTTAGAATTTTACCTTTCAGTGGCAGAATAGCTTGGTTCTTACGGTTACGTCCCTGCTTAGCGCTACCGCCAGCAGAGTCACCTTCCACTATGTAAATTTCTGAAAGACCGGGATCTTTTTCTTGGCAATCGGCCAGCTTACCTGGCAAACCACCTAAATCGAGTGCGCCTTTACGACGGGTCATTTCACGGGCTTTACGCGCCGCTTCACGGGCACGGGCCGCATCGACAATCTTACCAACAATCAACTTAGCATCGGCTGGGTTTTCCAGCAGATAATCGTTCAGCTTCTCACCCATGGTTTGTTCAACCGCGGTTTTCACTTCACTAGAAACCAGTTTATCTTTGGTTTGCGAGCTGAACTTAGGATCAGGCACTTTAACAGAGATAACGGCAGTCAAACCTTCACGGGCATCGTCGCCAGTCGCGCTAGTTTTGCCTTTCTTGTTATAGCCTTCGTTTTCCATGTAGCTGTTGAGGTTACGTGTCAACGCACTACGGAAACCGACTAAGTGAGTACCACCATCACGCTGTGGGATGTTGTTGGTAAAACAGAAAATATTTTCCTGATAACCGTCATTCCACTGCATAGCCACTTCAACGGTAATGCCATCTTCACGCTCTTGCATAAAGTGGAATACATCTTTGTTGACTGGCGTTTTATTACGGTTCAGGTAATCGACGAATGCGCTAATACCACCTTCGTATTTAAAGAATTCATTTTTATTGTCACGTTCATCAACCAGACGGATACCCACGCCTGAGTTAAGGAAAGACAGTTCACGCACACGCTTTGCCAGAATTTCAAAGTGAAACTCAACATCGCTGAAGGTATCTTCACTTGGCCAAAAACGGATTTCAGTACCGGTTTTGGTTGCATCACCAATCTCTTTGATCGGCGCATCAGGCACACCGTGAGTATAAAACTGCTCGTATACTTTGCCAGCACGACGAATGGTCATTTGCAGCTTTTTAGATAAAGCGTTTACAACCGATACACCCACGCCGTGGAGACCGCCAGACACTTTATAGGAGTTATCGTCGAACTTACCGCCGGCATGCAATACCGTCATAATAACTTCTGCCGCCGATACGCCTTCTTCCTCATGGATAGAGACCGGGATACCACGGCCGTCATCCTTAACAGAAACCGAACCATCTACATGGATAGTAATCGTAATATCGCTACAGTGGCCGGCTAAGGCTTCATCGATAGAGTTATCGACTACTTCGAACACCATATGATGTAGACCCGTACCGTCGTCGGTGTCACCAATATACATCCCAGGTCTCTTACGTACTGCATCAAGGCCCTTAAGGACCTTAATACTCGAAGAATCGTAACTATTCTCTGACATATTATTCTCTCAATGGTTATTCAATTACCGTTACACGTCCCTGTTCCACATGAAACATCCTACTGGGAGGCGTGTGTAACGAATCGACTATTGCAGCAGGATCAATGGCGGTCACAAAAACTTGTGCTCCGGTATCCGTTAACTGCTTAAGCAATAGCTGCCTATGCTGTGCATCCAACTCGGACGGAAGATCGTCCACAAGATAAATACTGTTTTTATCTATTTGTTGTTTGAGCAACTTTCCCTGTGCAATACGCAGTGCACAGACTAATAATTTCAATTGACCACGGGACAGGGCATCCTGCGCCGGCAAAGTGCCTACACGAAGTCTAAGGTCAGCTTTATGGGGACCGCTGACGGTATGACCTGTGGCCAAATCTCTGGAATATTGGTTTTCGAGTAGTTCTGCAAAATCCGTTTTACTATCCCAGCCGCGCGTAAATGAAACCTTCACATCTACACTCGGTAAAAACTCTCCGATTATACCCTTAAGTAGCTCATTTAACGAGTCTACATAATGGTTTCGTATTTCGGTGACCTGCTCGGCATAGCGCACAAACTCTTGGTCCCAAAATTGAATATGACTGTAAGCTGAACCGTTTCTAAGCAATTGATTTCTTTGTTTAAGAACGCGACGAACATTCGTCCAAGCGCCATAAAACTGTGGGTCAGCATGAAATGCGCCCCAATCGATAAATTGTCGACGGGATTTTGGGCCTTCAAACAGTAAAGAAAAGCTTTCAGGTGTGATCACTTGAATAGGTAAAGCTTCGGCTAAGGTCGACAGACGTTTGACTTTTTCGCCGTCGATTTTCACTTCCGTCTCACCATTGCGAAATCGGCGTAAACCAATTTTACTTTCACCGCGCGCTAAATTTAAAGTCGCAAATAGCGTTAATTTATCGTCATCATGATTAATCACTCGTTGGGATAAATGGCTGCGAAACGAGCGCCCCATACCGAGGAAATAAATGGCTTCTAAAATACTGGTTTTTCCGCTGCCATTTTGACCATAAATCACGTTAATCCCAGGTGCGGGGATTAACTGTGCGGACTGAATGTTGCGAAACGCTTCGATATTGAGACGGGTCAGGCTCATGCATTACTCATTAAGCCGCGTAAACGGCGTAGGCAAGGATTCATAGCACTTAACGAGCAACTCAATCGCTGCCACAGGCTAAGACTATCGGTAAATGAGTGAAGGAATGGCCAATGCTGTGCATTAAACACTGTGCCGCCGTTAAGCGGCATAGACATCAAAGACAGAGGTACAGACACGGGTAACGTAAAAATCGATGGTTTATAAGCGCATCGGCATAACCACATACATGGAATCTTCTTCCAAATGGTTTTCGATTAGGGCGCTGGAGTTACCATCAATGAGTGTGATACGCACATCATCGGACTTAAGGTTGTTGAGCACGTCCAGTAAGTAACTGACGTTAAAACCAATTTCTAGGGCCTGATTGTTGTATTCCACATCGATGATTTCTTCCGCTTCTTCCTGTTCAGGGTTATTAGCGGTGATCTTGAGCAGACCATTTTCGAGTTGAATACGCACACCACGGAATTTTTCATTGGATAAAATAGAAGCCCGCGTCAGCGCTTGCTTCAGGTGATTACGACTCGCAATCACAATTTTATCACCGCCCTTTGGCAATACACGGCGATAATCAGGGAAGCGACCATCGACTAATTTACTGGTAAATACTGTGTTAGCCGTAGTAGCACGAATAGCATTATCACCAATAGCAATGGTGATATCGAGATCGTCAGACTCCAATAAGCGCGCCATTTCAATTACGCCTTTACGGGGCACAATGACTTGTTTTTCCGGTAATTGTGCTTCAATCGTACGATGACTTAAGGCTAAACGATGACCGTCGGTCGCTATCGCACGCAAAACATTACCTTCTGTTTCAAACAATAATCCGTTGAGGTAATAGCGTACATCTTGGTTAGCCATCGAAAACTGCGTCGAGTCGATAATTGACTTCAACACGCCCTGCTTCAAGCTAAATTCAATCTCAGCTTGGAAGGCTTCAACGTTAGGGTATTCTTCTGCGGGCAAAGTCGCTAAGGAAAAACGGCTACGGCCTGAGCGCAGCAACCATTTATTATCTTGTTGTTCGACTTTCAGTTCGCTTTGTTCTGGCAAAGACTTAACAATATCGAGCAGTTTCTTCGCTGGAACCGTAGTACGACCTTCTTCGATATCACCGTGAACCACAGCTTGGCCCACGAGTTCGACTTCTAAATCTGTACCAGTCAGCTTAAGTGAGTGACCACTTACTTCTACAAGGAGGTTAGACAAAATGGGCAAGTTATGGCGTCTTTCTACCGCACCACACACCAATTGCAACGGCTTTAATAGGGCATCCCTATCAATTGAGAATTTCATCGTGTCCAAATTCCTTGTTTTAAGAAGATAAGGTTCTAATCAAATTAGCATAATCTTCTTTAATGTCGTGGCTCTCTTCCCGTAGCTGAGCAATCTTACGACAGGCATGCAACACTGTGGTGTGATCTCTACCACCAAAAGCATCACCAATTTCCGGCAAGCTTTGGTTAGTTAATTCTTTGGATAACGCCATTGCCACTTGCCTTGGGCGCGCGACACTGCGTGAACGACGCTTAGACAACATATCAGCCATCTTGATCTTGTAGTATTCAGCTACGGTTTTCTGAATATTGTCTATAGTGACTAATTTTTCTTGAAGTGCCAAGAGGTCACGTAAGGCTTCACGAACAAAATCAATAGTAATTGGCCGACCCGTGAAGTTAGCGTTGGCGATAACACGGTTTAATGCCCCTTCTAGCTCGCGTACGTTTGAACGTAAACGCTTAGCAATAAAGAAAGCCACTTCATCGGGCAAGTTAATGCCGCTCTCTTGAGCTTTACGCATCAAGATCGCTACGCGGGTCTCTAACTCTGGTGGCTCAATAGCCACAGTTAAACCCCAACCGAAACGCGATTTCAATCTGTCTTCAACACCGTCGATCTCTTTTGGATAACGATCTGAAGTCAAAATAATTTGGTGATTCCCTTCAAGTAACGCATTGAAGGTATGAAAGAATTCTTCTTGGGATCTGTCTTTATTGGCAAAAAATTGAATATCATCAATAAACAAGGCATCGACGCTACGGTAGTAACGTTTAAATTCTTCGATCGCATTGTTTTGCAGCGCTTTAACCATGTCCTGGACAAAACGCTCGGAATGCATGTAAACCACTTTGGCATTAGGATTATTTTTAATGATCCCGTTACCGACAGCGTGCAACAAGTGAGTCTTACCTAGACCTGTTCCGCCATATAAAAATAGTGGGTTATAAGCACCACCCGGATTTTCAGCCACTTGTAACGCCGCAGCCTTACCTAATTGGTTAGACTTACCTTCTACGAAGTTATCAAACTGGTAGCTCGGATTAATGTTACTGCGGTGATTCGCGTTCGCCATAGGCTCGGCTTGGACATTAAACGTCGTGCCTACCGTCGCTTTAGTTTGGGTATTCGCTACACGAGTTGGCGCAATCGGTGCTGGAACACTAGGCTTTTTCGCCGAAGGACGACTACCTATATCGAAACGCAATTTAGGCGCGTCGCTACCCATTTGCTCAGTAAAGAACTGATTAATGATATTGATGTACTTATCTCTGACCCAATCAAGCACGAAGCGGTTGGGCGCATAAAGCACCAGAGTATCTCCATCCATTTCGGCTTGTAACGGTCTGATCCACATACTGAACTGCTGAGCAGAAAGCTCATCTTGCAGTCGTCCGATACATTGTTGCCAAAGTGAAACAGCCACTTAGTTATCCCCAAAAGATCATCAAAAAAGAGGTGTATTCTATAGCGAGATCTCAAGGATCGCTATCCTTAAAAAATATTTATCCCCAGCGAGATCATTCTATGTGGATATCCTCGATCATCAAAGATCCAAAACGATCCTTTTATTCAGCACTAACCGCAAATCCTGCTTTATTAAGCGATCCACATTGATCTATAATGGCGCCCCTTCGATCGGCTCGAAGATCCCCTGCACTACTACATGTAGTGTCCGTACACAGAGTTATCCACATCTTATGGTGTATTCTGGGGGTTGATCTAAGGATACGCTGGCAGAAATAAAGCACTTACTTACTTTCGTTGTTGACGTGACTAAGTATTGTGATTACAATTCGGCCTCTTTTTTGCCCTTACCTCTATCCTAGAGATAAGGATATGTTCACTAATAACAAAGACGGATTGCCATCATGAGTAAACGTACTTTTCAACCTAGCAACCTGAAGCGCAAGCGTTCTCACGGCTTCCGCGCTCGTATGGCTACTGTAGGCGGCCGTAAGGTGCTTGCACGTCGTCGTGCGAAAGGTCGCGCTCGTTTATCTGCTTAATAAGTGGGTAACTAGTTGACTAGCTATACCTTTTCGCGGGAGTTACGTTTGTTAACTCCCGCGCAATTTAAATCTGTATTTTCCAATCCCATCAAAGCATCTTCTGCTGAAATTACCTTGCTCGCTATTCCTAACACGGAACAACATCCGCGTATGGGCCTTACTGTTGCTAAACGCTATGTAAAACGCGCCAATCAACGTAACCGTATTAAGCGCGTGATCAGAGATAGTTTTCGCTTAAATCAACACGACATTCCTCATCTTGATATTGTTGTGCTTGTCAGAAATGGCGTGATGGAAATGGAAAACGCTGAAATCAACAAATTGATAGAAAAGCTATGGCGCAAACTCAGTCGCCGCTACAATGGCTAGCGACCACGTTAATTCGTGGCTATCAAGTATTCATAAGCCCTATACTGGGCCCTCGATGCCGTTTCAATCCCACCTGCTCTCACTACGCTATTGAAGCAATAAAAGTGCATGGAACCGCGAAAGGTTGTTGGTTTGCATTGAAACGCATATTAAAATGTCACCCTTTACATCCCGGCGGTAGTGATCCCGTCCCCCCTAAAAATGATAGGTGTAATAAATAGGCTATGGAATCTCAACGCAATATATTGCTCATAGGACTACTGTTTGTCAGCTTTTTGCTGTGGCAACAGTGGCAAGCAGACAAAGCTCCTAAACCCGTTGCAACCGAATCGTCCTTAGTGGCGAACGCGGCAAGCTCGCACAGTGCCGATGTTCCAGAAGCTGATACAGGTGTTCCTGCTGCAGCAGTTACTGCAAACAGCAAACTGATTACGGTAAAAACAGATCAGTTAGACATTCAGATCAATCCAGTGGGTGGTGACATCGTTTTTGCTGCGTTAGTTTCGCACAAAAAAGAACTAGAGAAAGATCAACCATTTGTATTGCTTGAGCAAACGAATGATTTCACTTATATCGCTCAAAGCGGCCTAATTGGTCGCGATGGTATCGATAGCAGCGCAAAAGGCCGTGCCGCATTTAGCACAACGGCAACTGAATATACCTTAGCCGAAGGCCAAGATACCTTAGAAGTACCGTTAACTTATATAGCTGACAATGGTGTAACTTACACTAAAGTGTTCGTATTCCATCGCGGTAAGTTCAACATAGATGTTGACTATAAAATCAACAACACTTCAGCAGCACCACTGCAAGTTCAGATGTACGGTCAGATTAAACAAACGATCAAGCCATCTGAAAGCAGCATGATGATGCCTACCTATCGTGGTGGTGCGTTCTCAACGAATGATGTGCGCTATGAAAAATACAACTTTGACGACATGGCCAAAAGTAACCTGAACCAAGCCACTTTAGGCGGTTGGGCAGCCATGTTACAACACTATTTCGTTTCAGCTTGGGTACCACCCGCAACTGACAGCAACACCATTTTTTCTAGTGTCAGTGCTGGCGGTTTAGCTAATATTGGTTTCCGCGGCGCGGTATACGATATTGCACCTGGTGCCAGCCAAGAAATTAGCTCACAGTTCTATGTTGGTCCTAAGGATCAAGCGGCACTGTCAGCGATTTCTGAAACCTTAAATCTCGTGGTCGATTACGGTTTCTTATGGTGGTTAGCGGTTCCTATTCACTGGCTATTGATGTTCTATCAATCATTCGTCGGTAACTGGGGTGTGGCAATTATTCTGATCACATTAACCGTTCGTGGTTTACTGTTCCCGCTGACAAAAGCGCAGTACACCTCAATGGCTAAGATGCGTAACCTGCAACCTAAGCTGACAGATTTGAAAGAACGCTTTGGTGATGACCGTCAAAAGATGGGTCAAGCCATGATGGAACTGTATAAGAAAGAAAAAGTTAACCCTATGGGTGGCTGTTTACCTATTATTTTACAGATGCCAATCTTCATTGCCTTATACTGGGTATTGCTAGAAAGCTTCGAATTACGTCATGCACCATTTATGCTGTGGATCCACGATTTATCGGTACAAGATCCTTACTACATACTGCCGCTGCTGATGGGCGTCTCCATGTTTGTAATGCAGAAGATGCAGCCAATTGCGCCGACAATGGATCCAATGCAAGTGAAAATGATGCAATGGATGCCAGTAATCTTTACCGTATTCTTCCTGTGGTTCCCATCAGGTCTAGTACTGTACTGGTTAGTAGGTAACATAGTTGCCATCACGCAGCAGAAGATTATTTATGCAGGTCTTGAGAAAAAAGGCTTAAAATAAGCCCTACCTTTAGCAAAGCATAAAGTGAAAATAATACTAAAGGCGGCTTAATTAGCCGCCTTTTCCTTTACATGATTTGGTAGATATTAGTTTGGTGGGTATTTCCGTGACAACTGACACTATCGTGGCTCAAGCCACCGCGCCCGGACGTGGCGGCGTTGGCATCATCCGAATTTCAGGCAACAAGGCCAGTGATGTCGCTATGGCCTTATTGGGTCATCTTCCTAAAACAAGATATGCCGATTATTGCGACTTTAAAAGTGCAACAGGCCAAGTAATCGACCAAGGCATAGCGCTGTTTTTTAAAGGCCCCAATTCCTTTACTGGCGAAGATGTATTGGAGCTTCAAGGCCACGGCGGCCAAATCGTTCTAGACATGCTGATCAAACGTGTAATGGAAGTCGGTGGTATTCGAATAGCCAAACCCGGTGAGTTCAGCGAACAAGCCTTTATGAACGACAAGCTAGACTTAACCCAAGCCGAAGCGATTGCCGATCTTATCGATGCCACCAGTGAGCAAGCGGCTAAAAGCGCTCTGCAATCACTCCAGGGTGAATTTTCTAAGGAAGTCCATGAGCTGGTGGATCAAGTCACTAACCTACGTTTATATGTAGAAGCTGCGATTGATTTCCCCGATGAAGAAGTCGACTTTTTAAGTGATGGCAAAATTGCCAATGCACTCTATAAAATCATCGACAAACTCGACCTAGTGCAAGCCAGTGCTAAACAAGGTTCTATCATCCGCGAAGGCATGAAAGTCGTGATCGCGGGTCGTCCTAACGCTGGAAAATCCAGCTTGTTAAACGCCTTAGCCGGTAAAGAATCGGCTATCGTTACCGAAATTGCTGGTACAACACGAGATGTATTACGCGAGCACATCCACTTAGATGGCATGCCGCTGCACATTATCGATACCGCAGGCCTACGTGATACGACAGATACCGTTGAACAAATTGGTATAGAACGCGCTTGGAATGAAATAAACAGTGCCGATCGGGTGTTATTTATGGTTGATGGCACCACCACAGCCGCCGTTAATCCCCATAATATTTGGCCTGACTTTGTCGATCGCCTGCCCTCAAATTTAGGTGTAACAGTGATCCGCAATAAAGCCGATCTCACTGGCGAAGACTTAATGATGACCGAAGAACAAGGTTATAGTGTTTACCGGATCTCGGCCAAAACGGGCTTAGGTGTTGAACAGTTAAAGCAGCATTTAAAATCACTCATGGGCTACCAGAGTAACCTCGAAGGTGGCTTTATCGCCCGGCGTCGTCACTTAGAAGCCCTTGAACTCGCCGCAAGCCATCTGCAATTGGGTAAAGAACAATTAGAAGTGTACCTAGCAGGAGAACTGCTAGCAGAAGAGTTACGCATGTGCCAATTAGCACTATCAGAAATCACTGGCCGCTTCACTTCTGACGATTTACTCGGCAAGATTTTCAGCTCTTTCTGTATCGGGAAGTAAAATAGTAAAACGTATCAAACCAAATCAAAACAACATTATGATTTTAAAATAATTTTGTTTTACTTGGTGGGAAGTGATTTGAAGGGTTTTGTCGATTCTTGCTCCGTATGTGCTCCGAAGATAAATTCTGGAGCACATGCGGAGCACAAGATGAGAAAAACCTATGAAAATCAATATACAAAAGCGAGAACCAGATAAGAATGGCCTGCGCCCCATCAGGCTTGTGTACTATTACGGCTCAAAGACCTCGGAAGACGGTTCAAGGGCTCAAAAGCGCTCTTACGAGCCGCTGAATCTATTCCTCTACAACAAGCCAAAAAACGCAGTTGAGCGCGAGCACAATAAAACTACATTGCAAAAAGCTGAGGCCATTCGAGCCAAGCGTCTACTGGAAATGGAATCTGCCAAACATGGATTGGATGACCGCACCAAACTCAATGCCAGCTTCTTTGATTACTTCGATCAAGTAACAGCAAGTAAAGCATCCGGTAGTAAATCCAATTACTCAATTTGGATTTCAGCGGGCATCCATCTCCACCGTTATCACCGCCACGCAGAACTCACTTTTGAACAAGTAGATAAATACTTCTTGGAAGGGTTCCGCCATTACCTACAGCATGAGGCAATGACAAAATCAGATACCGGCCTCTCCAGAAATACCGCCTGTAGCTACTTCAATAAAATCCGGGCTGCGCTCAACCAAGCGCAACGAGACAGAATAATCAGAGATAACCCTGTTGAACAAGTCAAATCCATCAAAGCAGAAAGGACTCAGCGCACTTATCTCACTCTGGATGAGGTAAAGGCCCTTACCAAGGCAGAATGCCGTTACGATGTACTACGAAGAGCATTTCTGTTCTCCTGCACGACAGGACTACGCTGGTCAGACATTCATAAACTGGTGTGGGGTGAAATTGAACTATTTGCTCAAGGGCACTACCGAATCATATTTTCCCAGATAAAGCTCAAAAACTCGGGCAATGGCCTGCAATATCTCGATTTACCGGATTCTGCGGTGCGTCTACTCAACTTGGAGAACAAGGGGAAACCAACTGAACGGGTTTTTAAGGGTTTACGTTACGACAGCTATAGCAACGTCGCGCTAGTGCAGTGGGCTATACGCGCCGGGATAACCAAACACGTAACCTTTCATGCAGGCCGCCATACCTTTGCAGTAAACCAACTTGCCCGTGGCCTGGACATCTATTCCCTGTCCAGATTGCTTGGCCACAGCGAACTCAGAACAACAGAAATCTACGCAGATATTCTGGAAACCCGCCGCACAGAGGCCATGCGGACCTTTCCTGATATCTTCGATGAGTCATCAGACTAAGAGCATTATTGCGACCAAACGACTAAATCTTTACAAAGAAAAGGGCACCTCGACAGTGCCCTCCTTCAACCACATAAGATCGTTAGTTTTTACATCCGTTCTTATCACATGTGATTTTCTCGTGGGAATTAACCCAAGCCTGAGCTGTCAATTCGACGAGTAACCGTTACATGTCACAGTTAAAGAACGTGACATGTAACAAATCCAACCATTCCTATTTATTTTCAAATGGTTAAGCATCAACCTAATATCTCCGGCCATACAATTTTCGGTTAGCCACTAGATGATCAGCAGCGGCTTTATCAATCTCATCAGAAGAAGCCACTCGATTACTCTGCAACCAAGCCAATAT
The DNA here is from genome assembly GCF_025654465.1 of Shewanella sp. SM101. Taxonomy (NCBI): domain Bacteria; kingdom Pseudomonadati; phylum Pseudomonadota; class Gammaproteobacteria; order Alteromonadales; family Shewanellaceae; genus Shewanella; species Shewanella sp. SM101. Next base: position 69,230 of record NZ_JAKKRH010000025.1, on the reverse strand, counting down.
ATCGGCTCGCCTGAAGAACACACGGTTACCATTAGGTTTGAAAAATGGGATCTTGCGTTCATGGGTCAACCTGTACAAAGTGCTTTTCTTTAGCCCCGTCAGCTCAGCACATTCCTCAACTGTGAGGATTTCCTTTGTTGTGTCAGGACGTTGCTCGTTTTTGATATGATCGGTAATCAGTTTTTTAAGCAATGACATATCCATCAGCATGCGCTGAAGCATCTCTTTTTCAGTCATGTTGATACTCTCCTACACTGCCAAGTTAAAGTGGGATAAACGGGAAACTGGGAACACTAAGCTAGTCGTCATGTTCAACCCTCTCTAAGTCTTCAAGGTGGCGCCTAACTTGGTCAGGTTTGAGCGCAAAAAAACGTTGAAACTCACCATTAATCCGCGTCTTATAGGTTCCCCTAGAGCGCTCGTTCGTTACCAAGCAACCGCGTTGCAGCAAGATTTCCACTTCTCGCATATAGTGGGTGGGAAGCTCAAGTTTTTGTAGGAAATGAGTTTTGTTGATAAGCCACAATTCGCATCCATCCAGTGAACGGCGGTAACCATGCATTCCCTTGCCTGAATCCTGATCAATTTCACCAATATTGTGTTCCCAGTTGCGCATCGCTTTTTCCAGAGATCTGAGCAGCCTAAACTCTTCCGAATTCCTAGAATGCCCACGATTAGCGAGCCACGCACGAAGGACTTTATGTACCGCTTCAAGTGACTCTTCTTCGGACCATGGCAGGATGAAGTTTCTATTAGCAAGACATAGTGCGGTGCCAATAAGTGCAAATCGTCTAACGACTCGCTGTACTTGAGAGGCCATTGAGTCGCTTGTCCAAGCGTTGCTAAGACGAGCAATTTCATAGCTGAGGTAGCGGCTAAGCTCATCATGTAGCCCTGTAAGTAGCGATAACCACTCTCGGATTACTGTGCCATGAAAGCACTGGCAGGACGTTTTAAGCTCATCAACGAACTGTTGAGCACTCTTACGGCCATGTAATTCATCGAATGCACCATGTATACCAAAAATTGGGATCTCCACCAGTCGTATCTGCTGACCAGCCCTAAGTGGCTTTCCTATCTGCTGAAGTAATTCGGCAATCCAAACTTCCCCGCTACTGAGCACCAGCGTTCGCCATTGTGACGTCGCGGCCAACTCTCCTGACACGTTAGCGCGCAGTTTTCCTGAACCATTCATGATCTGATAAATGGCGGTATCAACATCTTCTGGGCGAGCCATTCCTATCTCATCCAACGTCAGCAGCATGTCGTTATGCTCCGACGAGACAGCAGCTAATCCATTGCTTGTCGAGATCCAGCTACGTCTATAGCTATCGCTGCCATATAAGCTTGCCGCAATCTGCAATAAAGTTGTTTTACCGGCAGAAGAAGCACCAACAAAATGAAAGGCTCCATTTTCCATACCAGAAGGAGCTAGTAATGGTGCTGCCAACCCAGTTCCTATGCAGAAAATAGCTAGCGGATTCCCACGGCATAGCTTCCCAACATGGTTTTGCCAATCACTCAAACTCCCAGCTTCCTCTAACAGCTTGGAACTGGACAACTGACCCACAAAATAATGGGGTTCGTCAGCAGAACCCACAATCCAACTGCTTGTGGCAAATATGGGCCCATGCCAGCCAGTGCGATTCACCACAGTTGCCGGAGCAGCAAGAGCCATCTGTTCTACTAGATAATGTTGAAGCCGACTCCAACTTGATTGGCCAGGGGTTAATGGATACCCAGTATCGACCAGCATATCCCTGATCTGGCGGGCATTATCGCTGTTAAGATCACGGGCATAGACAACTTCTCGTAACCTAACCCCATCAAAATTTTGCCATTCCAGCAGCGCTCCATGCCCATGTCGTTTGTCAGTTAAACGAGTGCGAGCCAATACCTGCATCCAACCACCTATTCGCTGCCAGCGGTCAGCTGACAAGCAATAGATTCCATCATCCTGCAACTTCTTTTGCATCCCTTCCCCCTTTTATAAATCACTCAACCATGCAGCAATATCGCTGTACCTAAACCGCACAGAGCGGCCATTGGGATTGGGTTTTATTGGAGGAGGAAAGCGTCCATCTCGCACGTAGCGACGAAGTGTCGCTTGTGACGTTTGCAAAACGTCACACACTTCTGCATATGTCAGTAACCGTTCGTTTTGTTTAGGTTTGGTATTACCCGTCATGATAACTCCTGTTTAGTATCTAACTTGCAGGAGCAATCATCTCGAAAAAGGCTAACTAAACAGACCGCTGGAGCTGCCCTTTTGGGGAACTTCAATAATAAATTTCAAGACACTGATATTTAATGACATTTATTCAACATATAGATTAAAAACAGCCTCTGAAGAGCAAAAAGCTAAGCCATTGATGAGTTGACAGACATTACCGTATCAATTTGTGCGCCTGTGAACGCCCCAAGAATAAACTTTCACATGTGAAAGCTTGGAGACCTGACGATTTACACCACTTAAAGCCATGTCCCCCATTAAAAGTGGAATCATTTGGATTAGGTCTTTTGAGGATGATGACGCTTGTATGGAATAAAACTGTCTAGGTCCCCCATCAGATAATTATCTGGAAAGGAATTGGCTGGGTCTTTTGGCTAAGGCGCGACAACAAAAGACCTAGGTGCCCAAAAAAGGCATGACGACGGCGGATGAAAGTGGGTATGTAGCAATAGACTAACTCTGAATTCACAACACAGAGGATTATGTAATGACCACAAATCATTCATTTTTAGAACAACAGATAGCTACATTTGGTGCCGCACTAAATGGGGGAAATCAACCACAATCTGAGTACATAAAAGCCTTCTCAAAATCATTTAAAGGACTAGAAACACAAATTAATATTTGGGAAACCTTTATTGCCAATAGCACAAACGTTAATCAAGATGACGCTATGCTTTTTTCCCTAACCATATCAGAGCAATATCTACACTACACCCATAAATCAACCGAAATAGAACAGCTCCGCTACTTCTACATAGCACAAAAAATTGCAGACTTGTTCTGGCAGCACAACCGAGACCATAGAGGTAAAAACTCTGAAGGCTACCCAGGTCATTTTGGTTGTCGTGTAAGGCTAAGAAACAAGAAACTCGAAATTTTTTGGGTTTATAACCAGTTTAAGCCTAAAAAGAATTCTGACGGATTCCAAGTAATCAGCCATTATCTTCCGCGAGATGGGCATTTCCGATACCCCAAAACTACGTTTACCCGAGCACAAGACTGGGAAAAACCTGTGATTGAGGTAGTTGAGGACGCTTTTGCCATCATCCGTAGAACTAACGCTAATCTGATGAGGATTAGACAACTGTGCCGTTGGAATGATACCAATCTATTCAAAATGGCAGGCGATATCGACGATTTTAAGATGGATAATCCCTTATAGTTATCCTCTTACAACACAGCCCTCAACTCATTAGAGATCAGGGCTGCACTATATCGGCTATTTATCTTTTTTGAGTATGGCCTTGAGTGCTGCAATATTGGCCCGTGCGCCTTCGGCTTCTTTTAAACGACGGCGCTGCTGGGCAAAGCGGTCAAACTCCAATTTCGCTTTGTCATCAGCGTCTTTCTTGGATATTTTTCCTGCTCCGCTTAGTACGTCACGTTCATTAAAACTTAAAAACTGGTCAAGCTTATCGGCCCAGTCCTGCAAGAACACCTGCTTACGGCGTAACGCTTGGTCTTCGGCAAAATCGAGCCACATATTGACGATACGATTGAGCTCTTTGATTTCGTCTTCACGCATATAGTTCTTGGCAATGGTGACGTCTGTCTTGCGTACTTCATCACCTTTATAGCTGGTTAGGCCCATATCCGGTTTACTGGCGTCGACTCGGTTGGCGATAAGCTCAGCGGCAGTCATTTGCGTACAGGCATAATGCAACTTGTTCTGGATGGTTTGAAAGAAGCGGTTGGTCTCTTGGTTGGATGGCTCGTAATCAGCAGCCATGGTAAAGATTTCTTTCACCCGCAGATAAACGCGACGCTCACTGGCGCGGATATCACGAATGCGTTCCAGCATTTCATCAAAGTAATCTGGCACAGCAGAATAGCCAACGGGCGGATTTTTCAGGCGCTCGTCATCCATGACGAAGCCTTTGATCAGGTACTCTTGCAACATTCTGGTTGCCCATTGCCGGAACTGGGTGCCACGTGTTGAGCGAACTCGGTATCCTACCGCAAGAATAACCGGAAGACTGTAGTGACGAATACTTCGCTTTACTTCTCTGCCGCCTTCCAGTTGAACTTGTAAGTAATCCTTACAAGTTGAAATTTGCTCAAGCTCTTCTTCAGAATAGACAGCTTTTACGTGTTGGGTGATCGCTTGAGAGCTAACTTGATACAGCTCAGCCATTGCAGCCTGAGAAAGCCACAAGGTGTCTGATTCAAAACGACACTCGACGCGAGTTTGACCGTCAACACTGGTGAATAAAACAAACTCGCCTTGAGGGGCTTGGGGAATGTTATCAGTCATACAATTAGCCTTCTTACATCATAGTGTTGCGATAATCACTAAAATACCGCATCAATAATGCTCTTCTATGTACCCGTAAGCCTTTTGGAACAACTCTTTGTCTTTACCCAAGCCAAACTGAGCCAACGTTAACAACAGCGCTTTTTGAATCTCTCTAGGACCACTGTTAGAGTTTTGCCAGCCTTCAAAACGGGTGGCGTTGACGATTTTGTCGATTTGCTCAACCACATCACCGATTAACTTGGGCGTGGTTTCGGGGCGAGTTTCTAAGAAGAGCTTGGTTAAAGCCTGCTTATTGTCCTCTTCGGTAACCACATGCTCGCCAGTTTCGCGCTCAGCTTGCACCGTGTCTTTGGCGGCATCTAATAGGCCTTTTAACCAGTCGATGGCTTTAATTACACCCGCTTCGTAGTCCTGACGGAGCTTTTCAAGCCGTTCTCCAAGCTTAACGAAGGTTGGATCACCACTACCGCGCAAGCGTCCCATCAAATCGATTTCAAGACGCTTAGCGCGCTTCTCTTGCTCTTTTTCTGTGAGAGTAAAGATTGAGTGCTCATCCATAATCAGCTCGTCGATATCATCACGGATGCGGTTGATGTCGGTATGCTCATGGATCATCTTGATAGTTTCAGGACCAAGCGCAGCCCACACTAACGCTCCTGTTTGGCCGACAGGACGCACTGACTCGTAAATCTGTGCCAACCACTTATAGTCTTTGCGGTACGGAGTTAAGAAGATGTCAGGGTTAATGGCCGACCAAAGTTTGGCTAATACGCCAAAGCTCGCGGCAAACTCATCACGTGTTGCATTGGTTGGTAAGCATTCTTGCGCTGCCATGATGCCTTCGAAGCCTTCTAGGGTGCGGTCAACGCCAGGGAAGAAGGATAAACACTTCTCTAGCTGGGCCGGTAACAACTCTTTAAAGGCCTCAATGCCTTCGACCACGCCGTCAATTTCTTCAGGGTTGTAGGCTAACGCAGTGCGTAGATTTTCAAACACGCCGAGGTAATCGATGATCAAGCCCATATCTTTACGAACTTCGTCCGTTTCGTACAGACGGTTAGTGCGGCACATAGCCTGTAACAGGGTGTGATCGCGCAGCGGTTTATCTAAGTACATACAGTAGCAAATTGGCGCATCAAAACCTGTAAGCAACTTCGCCGTGACAATAATCAGTTGTAACGGGTGTTTTGGATCTTTAAAACTTTCTATCAAATCTTTCTGGGTTTGCTCTTCGTCGTCAATCTGTTGCCAACGTTCAAAGTCCAACTGCTGAATTGGCAATTCCAACTCGTCATGCCATTTGCGCCAATCTTTGTTGAGCTTGTCTTTTTTACCACCTTCTTCGACTTTTACCGGTGCTTGGTCAACGTTCATCACCACTTCAACGGCATCAAAGCCGAGCTTTTCACCCAGCAAGTAGTACATTTGCACGCAGGCATCGCGGTCGTACACCACCACCATACCTTTCATCTTTTTAGGCTTCACGTGGTCGGTAAAGTGCTTGGCTATATCGGAGCTTACTGCGGCCATGCGTTTAGGTGCTTTCAGCATCACCGCTAATTTGCCAGCGCGTTTTGATAGTGCGGCCTTTTCTTCTTCGTCCAGGTTATTTTCCTGGGCGAGCTGCTCAAACTCCTGGTTGATGGCATCACGGTCTACCCGCAGTTCTGCCAGGCGTGGCTCGAACTTCACCGGGTTTGTTGCCCCATCGCGAATTGACTGCTTGTAGCTGTAACGATTCATGTAGCGACCTGGATCTTCTTCGGCGCCGAATAGCTTAAAGGTATTACGGTCAATGCCCGAAATCGGTGTACCGGTTAAACCATAGAAGTGCGCCTGCGGCAGGGCCCAGCGCATTTTTTCACCCAAGCCGCCTTCTTGGGTGCGGTGGGCTTCGTCCACTAACACGATGATGTTATCGCGGTTATTGAGGCCGTTGGGGTTGCTATCGTCTATCTCGACATCTTTAAACTTAAAGATGGTGGTAATTAAAATGCCACGGCTGTCTTGTTCGATATGTTCGCCGAGCTTTTTGCAACTTTGTACCTTAATAAGATTCTTAACATCCGCACCACCAAAGGTCTCATTGATCTGGCTGTCCAGGTCACGCCTGTCTACCACAACCAATACGGTGGGGTTTTTCAAGGTATTGTCACTGCGCAGCATTTTGGCGGCGTAGAGCATGAGTAACGATTTGCCCGAACCTTGGAAATGCCAGATCAGGCCTTTTTTCGGGTAGCCTTTGCGCACACGCTCTACTATCTGCTTGGCTGCTTCAAACTGGGGGTAACGCGGTAGAATTTTAATGCGCTTGGGTGGCGTGTTTTTACCGGTTTTAACGGTTGAAAACAGCGCAAACGATTCCAGTAACTGCAATAAGGTTTGCGGGTTTAACAAGCCCTCACAGCTATTAAGCACCGATGCCAAGCCGGGCAAAATGTCTTCACGCAGGTCGGTATTGTGCCAAGGGCCCCAGTCTTTTACCCGGGCGTTGATAGCGCCGTAAGCAAAGGTTTTTCCTTCACTGGCAAAACACAGCAGGTTGGGCACAAAGTAGGGTTCAACGTTCTTCCAGTAGTGTTTTTTACCACCCATAAAATCGGCGGCGCCGTCTTGCCAGGTCACACTCGGGCGGGTCGCGGTTTTCACTTCGCCCACCACCAGTGGAATACCGTTCACATAGAGCACAATATCAAAATATACTTCGGTAGCCGCGATATAGTGCACCTGTTGCGACACCACAAAGTGGTTGTTGTCGATATTGTCGAAATCGATCAGGTTGATGGTGATGTGGTCGCCATTCTCACCAAAGGGTAAGGTCTTTTCGGCCATTAACCATTCATGAAAGTTCTCATTGGCTTTTACCAGGCCGGTGTGGCGTGCTTCCAGCACCACGCCACGCAGTTTGTAAATCACCTCATCTGCATAATCTGGCTGCTTGGCGATATCAGAGTTTAACGAACACAACGCATCTTTTAACCACTCATCGACGAAGATATCCTGCGCTTGTTTTGGCAGGTTTTCACCGTGGCAGTATGTCCACTTTACTCCGCTTAAACCTTTTAAACGGTCGATAATTCCATTTTCTGTGACGGTTTGTTCATTAAACATAAAAACCCTATTAAGAAAAAATACTATTTACATACCCTGAAATCACTAATTCTTGCCGTTCAACAGAGCTACTTATTCTTTCAGTGACTTCCAATAATTTTTCTATAGCGTCAGCTATTGAAAATTGTTCGCTCAGTGGTGGCGTAGGAAATTTTATTTTCCTTAAATCCCTAGATGTAACCAACAACCTACCACCAGAATTAGTAAAGCGTTTTATTTGATGCAAAACTATCGGAGAATATTTAATTGAGTAAAAGTAAAATCTTGGATCGGCTTTTGTTTCGTCCAGCGAAATTTTCATTAAATTTGAAGATATGATGGCTGAACACACGTCATCACCAATTAATATTGACCGTCCTATGTCCGCGACTCTAGAAAATACAATATCTCCTTTTTTTACTGAGTATTGTTGAAGTCGAAGTGCATAATCTTCTTCTATATACAATTCTTCAGAGTGATCGTACCCATATTCCCCTAAACAGCCAATTGTAATCACTGGCCTACCTTCCTGACACCAATGATCAGCTTTTAAAGCTGAACCGAATGGCCCAGTCCTGATTGCTGGCTCATGTTTTTTTGATAAGCTGTCTAGCTGCTTCCATTCCCAATGAGATGGAATTGCACCTAATTTATCGAAACTTGCTAAGCTCGTATCTTCATACCCATATCTCAATAAGCACCTAATGCTTGAATTGGCCGCATACTTTCCGGAAGAAGATAAAAATCTGGATTTAGATATCACTTGTTTTGCTTGCTGAATAAAATCTCCACAAGAAACTAGTTGACTATTATCTGGAAGATTAAATTCTATCTGCTTCAATGAGTTGAACTTGGTTCTTGGTGAAAGAGAACCCGAAGAAGACCTTATTGCCTCGTTCCAAACAACATCAGAACTAACTAAATAATAAAAGACGTCTTTCGGAATGGAGTTTTTTTTAACATCCAAGACGAGGATATCGCCGGAGCAGATTCCGTCGAATTCAGCAATTGCAGCCTTTCTTAGGTAAGGGCGGCGCTTACCAAAAAGAATATGACCTTTCTTAAAGACACGGGTAAAGCTTGGGTTATCTTCGGCAATCATTCCCCAGCGTTTAATCTTGAGCGAACCAGAATCCAAGTGCTCTAAACCAATGTAACGCTCATAGCCATCGGCAATTGGGTCTTTGGTGGTGAGCTTTACTTCGCGGCAAATATCACCAAATTTAACGGTTTGTTTATCACTCATTGCTGCACTTCTCCACCGTTAACTTCAAAACCAAGCTCTTTTAGGCTTTTGAATAACTTATTGGTCTGTTTTTTCAATTGCACACGGCTAACTTTCCATGCCTCGATGGCATGTTCAATATTGTGCACTTCGCCATCATTTTGTGCCTGCACATAGAGAGGTATCGATAGGTTGTAGAGGTTCTCTTTAAGGGTATCAATATCGACCAAGGCGGTAATATCGCTTTGCTTATTGGGTTCAAAGTACGCCTCGCACAGTACGGCCAAATCCTCATCAGACAAGCGACTGTGGGCACGCTCGCGGGTAACGTGTTCCACGCCATTGATAAACAACACCTTGTTTTTGCGCTCGACGGGTTTATTGCAATTAAGCACCACCACGCAGGATTCCATCGGCGAGTTGTAAAACAGGTTTGGCCCAAGGCCAATCACCGCTTCGATAATGTCCGACTCAATCACTTGTTTACGAATGCTTTGCTCGGAATCACGGAACAACACGCCGTGCGGCCAGAGCATAGCAGCGCGGCCCGTGTCGGGTTTTAGGCTTTTGATGATGTGGGTGTAAAACGCATAGTCGGCGCAACCTTGAGGTGGTACACCGTAAAGGTTACGGCCGTAAGGGTCAGCGGCGAACTTGTCGCGGTTCCACTTTTTAATCGAATATGGCGGGTTAGCGAATATCACGTCAAACTGCTTGAGTTGATCGTTTTCAATAAACTTGGGCTCAGCCAGGGTATCGCCGCGCAGCACATCGAATTCTTCAATGTCGTGCAGGAACATGTTCATACGGGCTATAGCTGAGGTGAGCAGGTTCAATTCTTGCCCATACAAATGAACGGAACGCCATTCTTTGCCCTGAGAACGTAAATCCATTACCGCATTCAACAACATACCGCCGGTGCCGCAGGTTGGGTCGTAAGCCGATTCACCGGGTTTTAAACCCATAATCCGTGTCATTAAATGCACCACGGTACGGTTGGTATAAAACTCGGCGGCGGTGTGGCCAGAATCGTCGGCGAATTTTTTGATTAGGTATTCGTAGGCTTCACCTAGGTCATCCTGAGCGACCGATTTAATCCCAAGCGGAATTTTACTGAAGTGCTCAATTAGATCAGAAAGCAAGTGATCCGGTAGACGCTCTTTATTGGTCCACTGGGCATCGCCAAACACGCCGTGCAAACGGGGGTTGTTGGCTTCAATTAGACGCAGCGCGTTTTGAATGGCTTCACCGATGTTTTTGCTGGTGTGGCGCACCTTTTCCCAACTGGCTTCTTTAGGAATATCAAAACGGTGGAACATCGGCATGGCGGCGTATTCGGCATCGCCTTCATGGATCTCCAATGCTTCGGTGTATTCTTCCAAATACACATCCGACAGGCGCTTATAAAATAGCAGCGGGAAGATGTACTGCTTGTAGTCTGAGGCGTCGATTTGGCCGCGTAATAGCTCGGCCGCGCCCCAGAGTAAATCCTCTAATTTTTTCTTATTTAATGCGCTCATGATGTCTTCTTATCGCTTAGTTGCTGTTGTACTTGTTGCTTTACTTGCAACCCAAGCGCGGTTAAACGGTATTTTTGGTTACGGCTGGTTGGCTTGTCTGGAATGGTCATTTCTACCAAGACAGGGGTTATCTCCAGTGCCGGCTTTAAGTAGTTTTTACGGAAGTGTTCGGCATCTTTTAGGGTCAAGGAATCCTGTAATTCCATTCGTGACTGCTCACCTTTAATTGCCAGTAGGAGCTTCGCAACTTCCGGGGTAACTTCCGGGGTAACTTCCGGGGTAACTTCCGGGGTAACTTCCGGGGCGAACAGCGTCAAGGTCACGCCGGATGTGCTGTCTGAGTGCCATTTCGGTTCGGGGAGGCCCGCCTCTTTACAGGCCTCTTGGATCACCACACTGCCGCGGCCAAGCTTTTCCATATAGCCCTGTAGGTATAAACCGTGGGCGATGTCGGGGTTACGCAGTACCGAGATATGGCCTTGCCGAATTTTGTTCTCGTCTATGCCTTGCGGAAAAGCACCCGCATTCCAAATTTTCAGGTGCACAGGGCTAACTTCGACCTTAATACCACCGGCAAAGTTGCTGTAATCGCGGTGGGCAAAGGCATTTACAATGGCTTCGCGTACCGCTTGTTCCGGGTACATGGGGATATCTTCGCGCTGATTATTGGCGCTGCTAAAACGTGCGCGCGATGGCGTATTGCGCATAACAAAGGTAATGAGCTGCTCGATCACGTCGGCCATTGGGCCATCGAGGTGCTGTAAATCCTGATATTCGTCGTCGGCCTTATGGCGATAACATACAGCGCGCACGCGAGCTTGCGGATGGCGTTTACCCGGCGCACTGGCCAGTAACACATCGGCGGCATTGGTTAAACGGCCGTATTTGGCCAACGATAATAGTTGCAACTGGTGCAGTAAGCCTTGTTCTGCTTGCGCTACTTCTTTGGGAATGCGTTTGGCGGATAACAGCTTGTTACAAGCGCTGGTTGATAAACCTTGTTCGTCGAGTTCAGACGAGAACAAACGCTCCCAGCGGGTAGGTTCTACTTGCTTGCGCATGACCATGTCGCGGATGGTATCGACATCGGCTTTTTTGGTTTGCTCGCCTGCACGTATGTAGATGTCACTGTTAAAGGCGTAAGGGATGTCTTTTCCGGCCGGCACTTCAACAATTAATAGCTGTTTGTTTTCGACTTCCTGTACTTCTACCGAAAACAGTACTGGCGGTTGAATCGCCGATTTAAGCTGGCTTTCTAGCTGTTCAGCCACTTGCGCAGCATGTTCTACGCCCTTGATTTGGCCTTTATCATCGACACCGCATAGCAGGTATCCACCTTGGGTATTTAAAAAAGCGCAAACTTGTGGGCCGCAGTGTTTTAACTCGTAGCTTGTGAGGTATTCAAGGGTTTGGTTTTCGCCCAGCGACAGTAGTTGTTGCAGTTGTGCGGCCGTTTTACTCATGGCGTACTCCTACTGAGGCGCTAACTTGACTGACATTTTGAAAATGTTCGGTCAGGCGCTGCTCTACATCTTGATAGCGAGAGAACTGCGCAACCACAAAAAGGTTGGCGTCGTCGTCGCGATCGAACTTTTGCACCCAGTTGCCTTGGCGATCATCCTGTGGCAGTTGTTCCATGGTGGCGTCTTCGTATAAGTCAATCACCTTGATATTGGAAATGGACGATGCGCCTTTGCGCAATGTCAATTCTGAGCGCTGTTCTTGGGTTTTGTAACCTAAATCTATTAATAAGCGGCGCGCAAACACAACTTGATCATGCGCTAGAAACCAGCGAGGTTTATTGAGCTCGATGGCTTTTTTCATCTCTTTATGGGTAATAGATAGGCCAGTTGCATCAACGCCACTGCCATATTGTGGGGTAATGATGCCTAAAAACAGATCACATTTTTCTACTGCTTTTAAGCAGCTTTCAAAGGCGGTTTCATTGGACGATACCGGCACTGTGCCTTTATGCGACATCCAAACTTCATAACCAAAGGCGGTTAGTAGTGAATATACGCGGTCGAGCAACTCTTCTACGCCATAAACTGTGGATGACACCATCACAGTGAGCTTTTTGCTCATAGTTCAAACCCTTCCTTGATCAGCAGTGCTTCCAGTTCATTTTCAGCTTGCTCTAAGGCGGCCAGCTTTTGTTGGAAGTCTTTTAGGGCCTCTTCCACTGTAATGGTTTCTTCTTCAAGCGGTTTTTGTACATAACGTGCAATATTTAAATTGAAGTCGTTTTCTTCAATTTCACTATGGGGAACCCAACGCGCAACGCCTTCGATGTCATCAGCTTCAGGGCCTTTGGTGCGCATCTGCCGATAAATCTCATAAATGTCGTCCGCTTGGGTTTCTGACAAGGTATTTTGTGCCCGGCCTTTGGTAAAAATCTCTTCAGCATTGATGATCAGCACGTGATCTTGGTGAGCTAAAGGCCTTTGTTTGCGCAGCACTAAAATACAAGCCGGAATACCGGTGCCATAAAACAGGTTAGAAGCAACGCCGATGACAGCGACAATTCGGTTTTCTTTGAGTAAATTCTCGCGAATTTTACCTTCAGCACCACCACGGAATAGCACCCCGTGTGGCAATACCACCGCCATGCGACCACTCTCGTTCAAAGATGCAAACATATGTTGCACCCAAGCAAAATCACCGTTGGTTTTAGGGGCTAAACCATATTTAGCCCTGCCATAAGGGTCAGCACTCCAGTTATCATATCCCCACTCTTTCAAACTAAATGGCGGGTTGGCGATAACACAATCAAAGGTTTCTAAACGATCATTCTTAAGGAATTTAGGATCACGCAGCGTATCACCCCGAACGATATGAAAATCCTCCTGTCCATGCAGGAAAAGGTTCATACGGGCAATGGCTTCAGTGGTCAGGTTCTTTTCTTGGCCTTTTATTTTTAGTAGGCGTGGATCACCGCCGTTCTCTTTAACGTGGTGGATGGTTTCCAGCAGCATGCCACCAGTACCACACGCAGGGTCATAAACGCCTTCACCTGCTTGTGGGTCAAGAATATTGACCATCAAGCGAACAATAGTACGAGGAGTGTAAAACTCCCCCGCCTTTTTGTTGGCCTTGTCAGCAAAGCGTTTAATCAGATATTCGTATGCCCGGCCCATGTCGTCGTTGCGAACGGACGCAACACCAAGATTTACCTTGTTGAAATGGTTGAGCAAGGTAGCAAGCAGTTCATCAGATAAACGTTCTTTATTGGTCCAACTGGCATCACCGAAGATTCCATGTAGTTTGGGATTAGCCATTTCGATACCACGAAAAGCATCTTTTAATGTCTGGCCGATGTCTTTGATCTCAGAAAATACATCTCTCCAATGACAATATTCAGGAATTTGGATGCGATGGAACATATCGCCTTTGGCGAGCTCAGCGTCACCCACTTGCTCCATTGCTTCGAGATATTCTTCGTCGTACACATCGCAGATACGTTTGAAAAAGAGGATCGGAAAAATATAGGTTTTGTAGTCTGAAGCATCGATAGGCCCGGTAATGATATGGGCTGCGTGCCAAAGGTGTGCTTCGAGGTCTTTGATGTTAATTAGGGTCATTGTTTACTCATTTCCTACGGATTCCGCAGGCGATTTTTCTAGCAGTTCTTGTATGTTGCAGTTAAATAAATCACACAGCTTATCTAGTGCGTCTAGGTCCACTTTTAGCGCGGTTTCCTTATAAAGTAGTGTGATGGTGGTGCGGCTTAGGCCGGTTTCGCGCATCACATCACTAATACGCATTTTATGTTCGCCCATTAAACGGGCAAGGTGGCAGCGGATCATGCTTTCTCCACGAGAGTATTCACACATTTGCGTTTTATTACATTGAAAAGTTCAATCACAACATATTGATTGAAGTATGATTTTTAACCATTAAAACTTAGGGTAGTCACTACAGCTTACCCTATCACGATTATGATTTTTCTCAACTTATTTGAGTTGAAATGTAATTTTTTAGGGTAATGAGAACAGATTATCAGTGTGAGGATTTTGAATTGCCGTAATCAAGAAAATGATACGGCAGAAAGTAGTGGAATTACTGCTCTGTACAACCGATATTCTTCGAGATAGTTGCAATCAGGTGCCGCGAACACCCCAACATATCCTGAATGTCACTATAGCTATGGCCGGTCTTCAATAGGCTAGCTATGTGCTGGTGTCGTTTGAGATCTGGTTGACGCCCGTTGTATTTTCCATCAACTTTAGCCTTTGCGATTCCCTGAGATTGACGACGTCGCCGGTCATCATAATCTTTGCGGGCAACTGCGGCGAGCATATCCAACATCATGGCATTAACCGCCTGTAAAATAGCGCCGGTAAAGTCAGTTTCGCTATGTTGTTGTAAAGCCAGCCAACTGGTGGGAAGTTCCGGTGAAACAATGGCTAGGCGTTTGCTGGCCAGCTTTTGTTTCAACGTATCCCAATCACTTTGCTTGAGCCGCGCCAGACGGTCGATCTGTTCAACTAGCACAATGTCACCCTCGCCTGACTCGGCAATCAAACGCATCAACTCTGGCCGGTGCAACGTGGCACCAGAAACATTCTCAATATAAAAGGCAGCGATTAGCTGGCCATGCTGAGCAGCAAACTGGATGAGGGATTCTCGTGCCCGTTCAGCATTTTGTTCTTTGGTTGATGCGCGAAGGTAAGCTCGAATTAACATCTTGATCTCCACAGTCTGTTATAAGTGGTACTTTATCTCTGGTCTGGTTTAGGTGGTTCTGTTGGTAGTAAAACCAGTCTGATGGCTAGTTCCGTTGATGTGTACTCAAAATGAACCAGCTAAGTGCCAAAATCAGTCATCAAACCCAATATGGTTTCTATAGTCGTAATCAAAACTATCCATAAAAACGGAACTATCTGGTTTCATTCGTTTATGACGACTTGGTATTGGGTAGGTTTTATTTAACTTCATCATATTTCTGACAAACGCAACGAATAGATAGCCAGCCCAAAGTGCCAAGGACATTTGCCAACACAAATAAGTGAGCGCACACCAAAAAGGAACGGCTAACCACCATCTGCGTTGGATAAATGCGAAAGCTTTAAAGCACCAAATGACCAATGGCAAACCTGCGAGCAAGAATCCCCATCCAGAATCTTGAGCTAGCATCAATCCCAGCAGCAAAACACCAAGCAACACTATATTTACTAAATCATTTTTGAGATTTTGACTCATGTTTCCCCTCCAACTCTTCGGTTTGAGGTTTGTCTTGGCCTGACAATTTCTGATTGGCTCTATAGCTGTAAAGACACCAGAAGGTGACCAAACTAAAAAATAGGAATATCCCAAGCATTCCCCAGTCAAATGCAGTCATAACGACCTCCGCTCACTCGAATATCCATTCCCTGTAAACTGAATAACTTGGAAAACATAGAATCAGTCATTTCATCGAGTTCAGATAATTCGAATTCAGGGACTATAAGAGGCATGCCAAAATACTGAAGGTTACGATAGGATGATGGCTCAAAAATACCGTGCGGATAGCTGTCTAATGTGTTGAAAGTCTGATTCAGTCTGAGATCAACAATCCAACCGCCAGGAAGCTCAATCCAACTATGTGGATAGACTAATTCTCCCGTGCTCTTGCATTTGACACATCCCACTCTAGGTTGATGAAACACCGAATCTCTCGTCAGTAGATGACTGATCAGGTAGGTAATAATTATGGGGTCCGTTTGGAGTTCATCCATCGCCAGAACAATATTGTCTAGATCCTGATATTCACTATTCATAAAGCAGGCTCCTTAAACAGCAGTTGTTCCCCTTGCTCATACAGCACTGGATATGGGAGAGATTGGCCATCCTGAACCACATGGTTTGGTGGGTAATAGATCACCATCCACGATGGCAATGCAGCACTGACGGCTCTATAAAACTCATCAATTGGAAAGTCATTTTGGCCTGATTGGCGGAAAACAAAGCGAGAATAGTTCTTCAGGTGATTAGCAGCGATGTTATAGCTTTCTGACTCACCATCTTTAATGTAGAGCGGGCTCTTCCAGAGATGAGGATTCGTAATGTTGTAAGCAACCACACATTGACCAATACCGCATCCATGCTCAGCGCTTTTAACAGACCAAAGAATCATGGGATGACCATCAATTTCTGGCGTTTCTACATTACTCAGTTTAGTGACATTCAACGCCATATCATCGGCAACATGCTGGATAGCCTGATCGACAAGATGAACATATTTCTCATAAGCCTGAGATTCTGAAGTAGCAGCAGATGCGGGCATCCATCCCATTAGACTTGGCCTAGCCGAGGGATTGTCTGGTGTCATCATTATATCTGTAGCGTTAAACGCGAACATCTGCGTACCAGAAAGACGCAGAAGCGGATCATTAAATGAAGTCGTTAGCCTAGCGAGCCCAAGTAATGGAACCAACATACCTTTGCTATAAGAGTGGACACCATCGTGGGAATCTCTCAAATCCAAATCGTAGATGCCCCCGGCTCGCGCTAGATTTAAAGCCCGAGATTCATCTTGAGCATAATGACGGGGTCCAGTTACGCAACCAGACAAGGACACACATAAAGCGATTAATGATAAAGATGGGTATTTTTTCATGATTACCTCCTGCTTTATAAAGATTCGCATGGAGGTAGTAAAATGCAAGCTATTTTGATAAATAATTATTAAAAATCAATAGTTTGTACTGATAGTACAAACTTCAAAATGGGTAACAATAGCAGTTTATATTCTTTTCCCACTTTCCCAGATATCCCACTTTAAAAATGTTGAGAATCCCCTAGAATAGATACTTCCATGACAAAACCCGACAAATGAGTTGCACTCCACATGTGCGCCAATATTCTTCTAACAATTTGAATAGTTTTACATTTTTAGTTTCTGTATCGGAAAATAACTAACCTTAATATTATTTCCATAAAATCAGCCCATACAATATGGGCTGATTTTTTATCTACAACCGAATATTTCCACCCATCCTCATGATTCGACGTGGCGGTAATGATCTTGCATTTGATAGGATCTTGCATAAAGCGCAAACATCAATGCCGCCAAGATGGCAAAACCAGCAAAGAAAAACATCTGAAATGCGGTAATACTGATCCCCGTCTGGGCAATTTGTTCAGTCACAGCCGGACTTTTCACACTGACGTTCGCCAGTAACACCCATAAGTTACCGACGGTTACCGATAAGGTCCAAAAACTCATGATAGTGCCTTTCATGGCTTTAGGCGCTTGGCTGTAGGCAAACTCTAGCCCAGTGGCAGAGACTAATACTTCACCAAAGGTAAGCAAAGCATAGGGCACAATCTGCCAAAATATTGATAATACCGAGCCGCCATCCATCACCAATTGAATGCTACCAACGACTATCCAACTCACGCCCGTGATGGCAATACCAGCCCCCATTTTACGCAAAGCAGTTAACTTTATACCCATGCGCTCAATCGCCGGATATAACACAAAGTTATTAA
This sequence comes from Shewanella sp. SM101, assembly GCF_025654465.1. Taxonomy (NCBI): domain Bacteria; kingdom Pseudomonadati; phylum Pseudomonadota; class Gammaproteobacteria; order Alteromonadales; family Shewanellaceae; genus Shewanella; species Shewanella sp. SM101. Next base: position 51,429 of record NZ_JAKKRH010000025.1, on the reverse strand, counting down.
ATGGGATAAGTAACATAACTAATAATGGGTTTAAAGCTTGCATCATGGCGGGTTCAAACCATTCCGGTTTAGACATGTCATTGGCTTGCAGTATCCAAGTGGACGCTTTCTGATCGAACAAAGACCAAAAGGGAGTCACTAACGCAAATAAGATTAAGATCCGTAGCACTGAACGCACCCCTTCAACGGCGATATCCGGATGGATCCCCCTAGCCCGTTCGAGTTGCAATGAAGCTCCAGCGCCAACAAATCCCATCACAAGCACTAACGCACAACACAAACCAGCAACGATACCTAAGGTTGGAATATTCACTAAGGCATACGCTGCAGAAATTATCCCAACTAAAGCTAACACTAAACCTATGTTGGCTTGACCTGCGATTTTAGTGAGTAATGCGGTACGAATAACAGGTAAAAAACCATGGGGATTTTTCGGTTCGGGTGGCATATGCACATAACGTTTGCGGCCTAACCAGAAGAACACCGTTGCAATAAACATTAAGACACCAGGGATCCCAAATGCGACCGCAGCACCATAATATTTCAATAGTAATGGCATCGATAACGAGGCAAAGAAGGAGCCAAAGTTAATCGTAAAATAAAACAGATCAAACGCTTTCTGCGCCAATGTTTTATTGGTTTGATCAAATTGATCTCCCATAAAGGAAGAAACCAAGGGCTTAATCCCACCCGATCCGAGCGCAATTAAAAATAATCCCGTATAAAACCCTTGAATACTGTGTTCAAAAATAGCGAGAAACGCATGACCAACACAGTAAATCAAGCTTAACCATAAGATAGTATTGTATTTACCGAAAAAACGATCGGCAATCCAACCACCGAGTAACGGGAAAAAATACACTCCAATGACAAAGGAATGGAACACATCCTTAGCCATAGTTCCGCGCAGTTCTTCTGGAATAGACAACAAAAGTGCTGTCATCAAGAATGGGGTAAGAATATTCCGCATACCGTAAAAGCTAAAACGTTCACAAGCTTCACTGGCTATGATGTAAGGAATTTGCCGTGGCCACTGGGGCGCATTTACGGGTGTTGTCATGGATTATCCTATTATAATTATTTGATTTTAAATGAAATTAACTTTTTAAATATATTAATTATGTATCAAGAAGCTAAAGGTAACATGTAAGCGAAACCAACCTTATATAAAGGATGCAAAAACTGCAAAAATCACGTATTGCTTCTGTGGTCCTATCCACATTTCCTTTATGATGAACATAATAATAGCCATTCAGCTATCTATTTAATTGAAATTAGTTTTAAAAACAACAACACACTGAGAAATCATAATGGCAAAGATTGAAGTAATTGTTGGTACAACATTGGGCAGTGCAGAGTATGTTGCCGACGAAATGATGGCCCAATTAACGGAGCAAGGACACCAAGTTCAAGTTCATTTAACCCCAACATTGTGCGAAATAGACACCCATGCACTGTGGATTATCGTGTCATCAACTCATGGAGCTGGTGATCTTCCAGATAATATTCAGCCTTTTTTCAACGAAATTACCGAGCAAAAACCGGATCTCAGCCAAGTAAACTTTGCCTTATGTGCAATTGGTGACTCAAGTTACGATACCTTTTGCCAAGGCCCAGAAAAATTAATTTCGGCCATTCAAGACTGCGATGCAAAAGCCTTTGTGGATAAGATCCAGATCGATGTACAGCTTGATCCTGTGCCGGAAGACCCAGCCCTTGCATGGTTAGCACAATGGCAACAGGACATTTAAGATCGCTTATTGGATAAGGTCCCGATCTATGTACAGTTTAGATCCTATTTATCCACAATTTACTTATTTAAAGTATAAACATGTGGATAAGCTATTATTTAGATCTGATCAACCTCTGTACTATTCACAGTCCGATCTGCTTAATGATCCGCCTTGTGGATAAGTAGGCGATCTATCCCCATGTTTAATGACATTAGATCGCGATCAGATCACAGGATCAAGATCGCGCTAATTAATGATTTATATAATGAATTTGGGTTATGCACAGAAAAACGCGATCCTAATAGTAAACATAATAAGAAGATCTATATAAAGATCTTAAGATCTATTAGTCCGGATCATCTCGATCGAACAGCGTAAAATGATCATTCACCTAAGACGAAGCAAATGCTAAAATACTCGGCTCGTACTGAGTCTCTTAGCAATTGAAGGTAGTGGCATGCATTTTCATGAACGGTTTGATGTTATTGTTGTTGGTGGTGGTCATGCCGGAACTGAAGCCGCGTTGGCAGCAGCAAGAATGGGATCAAAAACATTATTACTAACGCACAATATCGATACGTTAGGACAAATGTCATGTAATCCAGCGATCGGTGGCATAGGCAAAGGCCATTTAGTGAAAGAAATTGACGCCTTAGGTGGTGCAATGGCAATCGCAACCGATTATGCAGGGATCCAATTTAGAACCTTAAATTCAAGTAAAGGCCCAGCAGTACGAGCAACACGAGCACAGGCTGACCGCGCACTGTATCGTCAAAAAATCCAAAATATATTACAAAACCAACCTAACTTACGTATTTTCCAACAAGCCGTAGATGACTTAATTGTTGAAAATCATCAAGTAGTTGGTGTAGTTACCCAAATGGGTTTGGCCTTTGAATCTCCAGCTGTTGTATTAACAACAGGTACATTCTTAAGCGGCAAAATTCATATAGGCTTAGAAAACTACAGCGGTGGCCGTGCAGGCGATCCACCAGCGATTGCTTTAGCAAATCGATTACGTGAATTACCAATCCGAGTCGGCCGTTTAAAAACAGGTACACCGCCACGTATCGATGCAAACACGATTGATTTTTCTCAAATGGCTGAACAGAAAGGCGATTATCCATTGCCTGTGATGTCGTTTATGGGCGATGTCAGTCACCATCCAAAGCAAATTTCTTGCTGGATCACTCACACCAATGAAAAAACCCATGAAATTATTCGTGGTGGTTTAGACAGAAGCCCTATGTATTCAGGCGTCATCGAAGGTATTGGTCCACGTTATTGCCCATCGATTGAAGACAAGATCCACCGTTTTGCGGATAAATCTTCGCATCAGATCTTCATCGAACCAGAAGGTTTAAATACCAATGAGATCTATCCTAACGGGATCTCTACTAGCTTACCTTTTGATGTACAGTTGAATTTAGTTCGTTCGATCAAAGGCATGGAAAACGCAGAAATCATGCGTCCAGGTTATGCGATCGAATACGATTATTTCGATCCAAGAGATCTGAAAAACTCATTAGAAACCAAAGCGATCAACGGTTTATTCTTCGCAGGCCAAATAAACGGCACTACAGGTTATGAAGAAGCTGGTGCTCAAGGTTTATTAGCAGGCATGAATGCCTCACTGCAAGTGCAAGGCAAAGAAGCCTGGTGTCCACGCCGTGACGAAGCTTATCTTGGAGTACTAGTTGATGATTTATCGACTCTGGGTACCAAAGAACCGTATCGCATGTTTACTAGCCGTGCCGAATACCGTTTGCTACTTCGTGAAGATAACGCTGATATTCGCTTAACGGCAAAAGGTCGCGAATTAGGTTTAGTTGACGACACTCGCTGGGCGGCATTTAGTGAGAAGTTAGAATCGATCGAACTTGAGTTACAACGTTTGCGCGCTCAATGGGTACATCCAAATTCACCTTTGATCCATGCGTTAAACCCACACTTGAATACGCCGATCTCTCGCGAAGCATCATTTGAAGAATTACTGCGTCGTCCAGAAATGGATTACAGTAAGTTGATGCAGATCGAAGGTTTTGGTCCTGGGCTTGAAGATCCACAGGCGGCTGAGCAAGTTCAGATCCAAGTTAAGTATTCTGGTTATATTCAACGTCAGCAGGAAGAGATCAACAAAGCTGTGCGTAATGAGAACACAGGTTTACCTTTGACGCTCGATTACAAAGAAGTACCAGGCTTGTCGAATGAAGTGATTGCTAAGTTAAATAACCACAAACCAGAAACTATAGGCCAAGCCTCACGGATCTCTGGTATTACGCCTGCGGCTATTTCAATTTTGTTAGTTCACCTCAAAAAGCGTGGCTTATTACGTAAGAGTGCGTAAAAGCTAGCTTAATCGCTGCTTAGGTCATAGAAGGGAAGCATTCAGGCTTCCCTTCATCGTTTTCGGGCTTCATAATAGCCTTCGCGTTCATAATCGTATCTTTGTTGAGGTTGCTCAGTGTTATCTGCCCTGTTAGAGGCTTATTTAGCCGAAATTAATTTGCCCGCAACCGTCGAGCAGAAAAAACAACTAATTGATTTTGTTGGTATGCTCAACAAATGGAATAAAGCCTATAACCTGACATCGGTGAGAGATCCCGAAGCTATGCTGATCCGTCATATCATGGACAGTTTAGTGGTTTCAAAACACCTGCAAGGTGAACGTTTTATCGATGTAGGCACTGGACCGGGTTTACCTGGGATCCCGTTAGCCATTATGAATCCCGATAAACAATTTGTGTTATTGGACAGCTTAGGTAAACGTATTCGTTTTCAAAAACAAGTGTCCTTTGAATTAGGCATACATAACATCAGCTCAGTTGAAAGCCGTGTAGAAGCGTATCAACCGGAGGATAAATTCGACGGTGTATTAAGTCGTGCATTTGCCTCAATCCAAGATATGCTGACTTGGTGCCATCATCTCCCCGCCGAACATGGACAGTTTTATGCACTTAAAGGCCAGTTGAATGATGAAGAGATGCAACATATTCCAAGTGGATTTGTGGTGAAAGAAGTTATCGAGCTTAAGGTGCCTAAACTCGATGAAAAAAGACATTTATTAAAGATAATCAAAGAATAACAGGCTTAAAAGTGATAAATAAATCATTTATAAGCAAGGGCAATAAACCAGCATTTACATACAGGGTGATATTGTGGGTAAAGTGATTGCCGTGGCTAACCAGAAAGGTGGCGTAGGAAAAACAACTACTTGCGTTAACCTCGCCGCTTCGTTAGCAGCAACAAAACGTAAAGTATTATTGATCGATCTCGATCCTCAAGGTAATGCCACCATGGGGAGCGGTGTCGATAAGTATGACGTAGCTAATACAGCCTATGAATTATTGGTTGAAGAAAAATCCTTCGACGAGATCGTCATTAAAAACACTGCGGGTAAGTATGATCTGATCGCCAGTAATGGCGATGTCACTGCGGCAGAAATCAAATTGATGGAGTTTTTTGCCCGTGAGGTTCGTTTGCGTAACGCACTCGCACCGATCAAAGAGCAATATGATTATATCTTTATCGACTGCCCTCCTTCATTGAACATGTTGACCGTAAACGCTATGTCTGCTGCCGACTCTGTACTCGTGCCTATGCAGTGTGAATATTATGCCCTCGAAGGCTTAACTGCGCTGATTGATACCATCACTAAGCTTGCAGCTATGGTTAATCCTGGACTTGGCATCGAAGGCATTTTACGTACTATGTATGATCCGCGTAATCGTTTGTCTAATGATGTGTCCGATCAGCTAAAACAGCATTTTGGTGACAAAGTCTACCGTACTGTTATCCCACGTAATGTGAGGCTAGCAGAAGCACCAAGTTTTGGAGCGCCTGCTATGTATTACGATAAATCGAGTGCTGGCGCTAAGGCGTATCTAGCGCTTGCGGGTGAAATGATCCGTCGTTCAGAACAACAAACTCAGGCTAAGCAAGCGTAAAGGATCACCATGACGTTAAAGAAAAGAGGATTAGGCAAAGGGTTAGATGCCCTACTGAGTAACAGCCATGCCGCCAGTAAAAAGCACACTGACGAAGCTGATGTTGTCGATAAAAAAGAAGAGCTTATCCATCTCGATTTAGACTTATTACAGCCAGGTAAGTATCAACCTCGTAAAGACATGTCCCCTGAAGCGTTGGAAGAACTGGCACACTCTATCCGCAACCAAGGCATTATTCAGCCTATCGTTGTGAGACAAGTAACGAATAACATGTATGAGATCATTGCGGGTGAACGTCGTTGGCGTGCTGCGCAACTTGCTGGCTTGAATAAAATCCCCTGCATTGTAAAGCAAGTAGCTGATGAAGCCGCTGTTGCTATTGCTTTGATTGAAAACATCCAGCGTGAAGACTTAAATGCCATGGAAGAAGCCATTGCATTGCAACGTTTAATGCAAGAGTTTGAACTGACTCACCAACAGGTTGCCGATGTTGTGGGAAAATCCAGAGCGAGTGTATCTAACTTGTTACGTTTAAACGGCTTAAATGAGCCAGTTAAGCGTCTACTCGAGTATGGCGACATTGATATGGGTCATGCTCGCGCTTTGTTGGCAATTGAGGGAGAAGAACAAACAAATCTTGCGAGATTAGTGGCCGCTAAGGAATTAACCGTTCGCGAAACTGAACGATTAATTAATCAAACCTTAAATCCGCCTAAACAAGCCGAAACTACGACTAAAGATCAAGATGTTTGTCGTTTAGAGCAGCAGTTAATTGAAAGATTAGGTGCTAAGGTTTCGATCGCTCATAGCAGTAAGGGCACGGGTAAAATTGTAATTAACTATCAGAATCTGGCTGAATTAGACGGAATTCTTAGTAAAATTCATTAATGTCTGTAGATTAACAGTTTTTAATGTAAATTTGTGACAGATGCTAATCTTACATTTTAACTCGTTTGGCGCGAGATCACGTTAAAAGTGTTGTTTTTCCTTATCTCAAAGTTGCAATGAAGGCGTGAAAAGGTATACTTTCGCAAGCTTTTTGTGCATCGACATAAATACGGGTATTTGTCATCCGGTCATCGAAACAAAAAGTATGAATGCGGAGAGGATGAATTGAGTAAGGTTTTAGCGCGTCGTGGCCGGTGGTCAGCCTATAAATTGGTGATGATGCAGGCGGCGGTCGCTGGGGGTGCTTCAATTCTCTTTTTCGCCGTGTGGGGAGTTCAGTTTGGCTATTCTGCATTAGCAGGTGGTTCAATCGCTGTGCTCCCTAATTTTGTATTCGCAACCCTCGCTTTCTCCCACACGGGAGCAAGTTCAGCTGCAAAAGTCATAAAGACTTTTTACTGGGGGGAAGCGGTAAAGTTGCTGTTAACCATCGCAATGTTTTCGTTTGTGTTTATCAATCTTAAGGTCGCTTTTATGCCGCTTTTTGTTTGTTATGTGCTGACGCTAATCGTGCATTGGACAGCTCCTTTATACTTCAAGCAAAGTTAAGTGGGATGAATCATGGCTGCAACTGGTGAAGCGTTAACACCGCAGGGCTATATCCAACATCACCTTACCAACTTAAGTGTTGGTGAAGGCTTTTGGACATGGCACATTGATTCGTTGTTCTTTTCGGTTGGTCTTGGTGTTCTGTTCCTGTGGATTTTCCGCAGCGTTGGTAAAAAAGCGACTTCCGGTGTTCCTGGCAAACTGCAATGTTTTGTTGAGATTATCGTCGAGTTCGTAAATAACAGCGTGAAAGAAAGTTTTCATGGTCGCAATGCTCTGATCGCGCCTTTAGCTCTGACCATTTTTGTATGGGTATTCATGATGAACTTCATGGATATGATCCCTGTAGATTGGCTGCCTCACGCAGCAAGTTTAATGGGTATTCCCTATCTAAAAGCGGTTCCGACGACTGACGTTAACATTACCTTTAGCTTAGCTATTGGTGTGTTCGTGCTGATTATTTTTTACAGCATTAAGGTCAAAGGTGTGTCTGGGTTTGTTAAAGAATTGACACTACAGCCCTTTAACCATAAGGCAATGATACCCGTCAACCTCCTATTAGAGACTGTTACTTTGATTGCTAAGCCAATTTCATTGGCATTGCGACTCTTTGGTAACTTGTACGCAGGTGAGTTGATCTTCATCCTTATTGCGCTGATGTATGGTACCAACTTGTTATTATCTACCCTAGGTGTGACTCTGCAACTGGGCTGGTTAATATTCCACATTTTGGTTATCACGCTGCAGGCGTTTATCTTCATGATGTTGACCATTGTTTATTTAAGCATGGCGCATGAAGATCATTAAGGATTGCTGAAGAAATTTTAAACTAAATCATCAACTAATATAGATTTAGATACTGGAGATACAGATGGAAACGATTTTAGGCATGACAGCTATCGCTGTTGCTCTGCTGATTGGTATGGGTGCTCTTGGTACTGCAATCGGTTTCGGCTTATTAGGCGGTAAGTTCTTGGAAGGCGCTGCGCGTCAACCAGAAATGGCTCCTATGCTACAAGTTAAAATGTTCATCGTAGCGGGTCTTCTTGACGCCGTAACTATGATCGGTGTTGGTATCGCATTATTTATGCTATTTACCAACCCACTGGGTGCAATGCTGTAAAAAACGCTTCTGTCTTAACTCTAAATAGGAGGCTGTTGTGAATTTCAACGCTACCCTAATCGGTCAGACGGTCGCCTTTATCATCTTCGTGTGGTTTTGCATGAAGTTTGTATGGCCCCCTTTGATGAATGCCATCGAAGAGCGCCAAAAAAGGATTGCTGACGGTCTAGCTGATGCTGATCGTGCGGTAAAAGACCTGGAGTTGGCACAAGCGAAAGCGACTGACCAACTAAAAGAAGCCAAGGTAACGGCTAATGAAATTATTGAGCAAGCTAACAAGCGTAAAGCTCAAATAGTTGAAGAAGCCAAAACCGAAGCAGACGCTGAGCGTGCTAAAATCATCGCTCAGGGTAAAGCAGAAATTGAAGCTGAACGTAATCGCGTCAAAGAGGATCTGCGTAAGCAGGTTGCTACTCTTGCCATCATGGGTGCTGAGAAGATCCTTGAGCGTTCTATTGATCCAGCCGCCCACAGTGACATAGTTAATAAACTAGTCGCTGAAATTTGATAAGGGAGTTGAGTTATGGCTGAATTAACCACCATCGCTCGCCCTTACGCAAAGGCAGCTTTTGACTTTGCTATTGAACAAGATGCAGTGGATTCTTGGGCTGAAATGCTCACGTTTGCCGCATTGGTGAGTGAAAACGAAACCATGCAACCACTGTTAGCTGGCTCTTTAGCCAGCACTAAGCTCGCAGCACTCTTTATTAGTGTGTGTGGTGAGCAAGTCAATGTGCAAGGTCAGAACCTGATAAAGGTAATGGCTGAAAACGGTCGCTTAAAGGTGCTACCTGCTGTATCTCAGTTATTTACTGAATACCGTAATGAGTGGGCAAAAGAAGTAGAAGCCGATGTGGTTTCTGCAACTGAGCTGAGCTCTGAACAACAACAGCAGATTAGTATTTCTTTAGAGAAACGTCTCGCACGCAAAGTTAAGCTGAATTGTAGCACTGACGCCGCGCTCATCGCCGGTGTAATCATTAAGACAGGAGACCTAGTCATCGATGGCTCGGTCCGCGGTAAGTTATCGCGTCTGTCTGATAAGCTGCAGTCGTAATTGGGAGTTTGAGCATGCAACTGAATTCCACTGAAATCAGCGATCTGATTAAGCAGCGGATCGAGCAGTTCGAAGTCGTTAGCGAATCTCGTAACGAAGGTACTATCGTTGCGGTAAGTGACGGCATCATCCGCATCCACGGCCTAGCCGACGTGATGCAAGGTGAGATGATCGAACTGCCTGGTAACCGTTTTGCAATCGCGTTGAACCTTGAACGTGATTCTGTCGGTGCCGTAGTAATGGGTCCTTATGCTGATTTAGCAGAAGGCGTAAAAGTGAAAACGACTGGCCGTATTCTGGAAGTTCCAGTTGGCCGCGGTCTTCTTGGCCGCGTTGTTAACACTCTAGGTGAGCCAATTGACGGTAAAGGACCTATCGATAACGATGGTTTCTCGCCAATTGAAGTTATCGCACCAGGTGTTATTGAACGTCAGTCTGTTGATCAACCAGTTCAAACTGGTTATAAAGCCGTTGATGCCATGATCCCAATCGGGCGTGGTCAACGTGAATTGATCATTGGCGACCGTCAAACTGGTAAAACAGCAATGGCGATCGACGCAATCATCAACCAGAAGAATTCTGGCATTAAATGTGTGTACGTCGCGATTGGCCAAAAGGCTTCTACTATCGCTAACGTAGTGCGCAAGCTAGAAGAACACGGTGCGTTAGCTAACACTATCGTTGTTGTTGCAACTGCTTCTGAAGCCGCTGCTCTACAATACTTAGCGCCATATTCTGGTTGTTCTATGGGTGAATACTTCCGTGACCGCGGTGAAGATTCTTTGATCGTATACGATGATTTGTCTAAGCAAGCAGTTGCTTATCGTCAAATTTCGTTACTGCTCAAGCGTCCACCAGGCCGTGAAGCTTACCCAGGTGACGTATTCTATCTACACTCACGTTTATTAGAGCGTGCATCACGCGTTAACGCGATTTATGTAGAGAAGTTCACTAAAGGTGCAGTAACTGGCAAAACTGGTTCTTTAACCGCGCTGCCGATTATTGAAACGCAAGCGGGTGACGTTTCTGCATTCGTACCGACCAACGTAATTTCTATTACCGATGGTCAGATCTTCCTTGAGACCGATCTGTTTAACTCTGGCCTACGTCCAGCGGTTAACCCAGGTATTTCTGTTTCTCGTGTTGGTGGTGCGGCTCAGACTAAGATCATCAAGAAACTGTCTGGTGGTATTCGTACCGCACTAGCACAGTATCGTGAGCTTGCTGCGTTCTCGCAATTTGCATCTGATCTTGACGATGCAACACGTGCTCAGCTTGAGCATGGTGTGCGTGTTACCGAACTGATGAAGCAAAAGCAATATGCTCCTATGAGCGTAGCCGCTCAAGCTGTGTCTATTTTCTCAGCTGAAAAAGGTTACCTGAAGAGTGTTGAGCTGAATAAGGTCGGTAATTTCGAAGCCGCTCTGCTCTCGTTCATGAACAGCGAGCATGCTCCTTTAATGAAGCTTATCAACGAAACTGGCGATTATAGCGCTGATATCGAAGCTGAATTAAAAGCTGGCCTCGACAAGTTCGTAGCAACCCAAACCTGGTAACAATGATAGAGGTGTCTTAAGACACCTCAGGTCCAGATTGGAGAGTAGAGATGGCCGGCGCTAAAGAGATTAAAACCAAGATCGCGAGTGTGAAAAACACTCAGAAGATCACGTCCGCCATGGAAATGGTGGCAGCCAGCAAAATGCGCAGAGCGCAGGAACGCATGGCTGCGAGCCGTCCATATGCGGAAAGCATGCGTAAGGTGATCGGTCACGTAGCGCAAGGTTCTCTCGAGTATAAACACCCCTATTTGGAGGTGAGAGAGGCTAAGCGGGTTGGTTACATTGTTGTAGCAACCGACCGTGGCCTTTGTGGTGGTCTGAACGTTAACCTTTTCAAGAAGGTTGTCGCAGACGTGAAAAGCTGGAAAGCCCAAGGTGCAGAATTTGAATTTTGCCCTATCGGTGCACGTAGTGTGCAGTTTTTCAAAAACTTCGGTGGACAAGTGTCTGCTCACGCTTCAGGTTTAGGCGATGCTCCAAAGCTCGCTGACTTGATCGGGACAGTCGGTGTCATGCTAGAAGCTTACAACGAAGGCAAGCTGGATCGTCTGTACGTGGTATTTAACAAATTTGTGAATACTATGACGCAGACTCCTGTGATCGAGCAGCTGCTACCTTTGCCTAAATCAGAAGATGATGAAACTGCTCATCGTTGGGATTATATCTACGAGCCAGATCCAAAAGCACTTTTGGATACTTTATTGGTCCGTTATGTAGAATCTCAGGTTTACCAAGGTGTTGTTGAAAACATTGCCTCTGAACAAGCTGCCCGTATGGTGGCAATGAAGTCGGCAACAGACAACGCGGGTGAGCTTATCAACGACTTGCAACTGGTCTATAACAAGGCCCGTCAGGCTGCGATTACGCAGGAACTGTCGGAAATTGTTTCTGGTGCCTCTGCGGTTTAGGTTAGGTAACGAATACAAGTTTTAGAGGATTAATCATGAGCACAGGTACTGTTGTCCAAGTGATTGGCGCGGTTGTGGACGTAGAGTTCCCACAAGATGCCGTACCTCAAGTATATGACGCTCTGAAAATCGTAGGTGAAGGCCCGTGTAATGGTTTGGTGCTGGAAGTTCAGCAACAGCTAGGTGGTGGTGTAGTTCGTACCATCGCTATGGGTTCTTCTGACGGTCTGCGTCGTGGTCTTGAAGTAGTAAACTCAGGTTCACCTATTACTGTTCCAGTTGGTACCGCCACTCTTGGCCGTATCATGAACGTATTAGGCGAGCCTATTGATGAAGCGGGTCCAATCGGTGAAGAAGAGCGTTATGTCATTCACCGTACAGCTCCTTCATACGAAGATCAATCAAGCTCTACTGAACTGTTAGAGACTGGCATCAAGGTTATCGACCTTGTTTGTCCATTCGCTAAGGGCGGTAAAGTTGGTTTGTTCGGTGGTGCGGGTGTTGGTAAAACAGTTAACATGATGGAACTGATTAACAACATCGCTAAAGCCCACTCGGGTCTTTCTGTATTCGCCGGTGTAGGTGAACGTACTCGTGAAGGTAACGACTTCTACTACGAGATGAAAGATTCTGGCGTTCTCGACAAAGTGGCCATGGTTTATGGTCAGATGAACGAGCCTCCAGGTAACCGTTTGCGTGTTGCACTGTCTGGTCTGACTATGGCAGAGAAGTTCCGTGACGAAGGTCGTGACGTACTGTTGTTCGTTGACAACATCTATCGTTACACCTTAGCCGGTACTGAAGTATCTGCACTGTTAGGTCGTATGCCTTCTGCGGTAGGTTATCAACCAACATTGGCTGAAGAGATGGGCGTTCTGCAAGAGCGTATCACTTCAACTAAGACGGGTTCTATTACTTCTGTACAAGCGGTATACGTACCTGCGGATGACTTGACCGATCCGTCACCAGCAACAACCTTCGCTCACTTAGATGCGACTGTTGTACTGTCACGTCAAATTGCTTCTCTGGGTATTTACCCAGCGGTTGATCCATTGGATTCGACTTCACGTCAATTAGATCCATTGGTTGTTGGCCAAGAGCATTATGACGTTGCTAACGGTGTGCAAACTGTACTGCAACGTTACAAAGAGCTGAAAGACATTATTGCGATTCTGGGTATGGATGAATTGTCTGATGAAGACAAGACTGTCGTATTCCGTGCTCGTAAGATTGAGCGTTTCTTATCTCAGCCTTTCTTCGTAGCAGAAGTCTTTACTGGATCTCCTGGTAAGTACGTTTCTCTGAAAGACACTATCCGTGGCTTTAAGGGTATTTTGAACGGTGAGTTTGATCACCTGCCAGAACAAGCGTTCTACATGGTTGGCTCAATCGATGAAGTCATCGAGAAAGCGAACAAAAAGAAATAACTAGGTAGTAATACTTAGTTTTTTAAGGAGAACGGGATGGCAGCCATGACAGTACATCTTGATATTGTAAGCGCAGAGAGCAAAATCTTCTCTGGTCGTGTAGCTTCGCTGCAAGTGACTGGTTCTGAAGGTGAGTTGGGCATAATGCATGGCCACGCTCCTTTGCTTAGTTATATCAAACCTGGCATGGCGCGCATCGTCAAGCAAGACGGCAGTGAAGAAGTGTTTTACCTTTCAGGTGGTATTCTGGAAGTGCAGCCTTCTTCTGTCTCCGTATTGGCTGATGTGGTTATGCGTGCCAAAGATATTGATGAGCAAGCGGCATTAGAAGCTAAGCGTCGTGCAGAAGCCCATATGGCAACTGCTGGCGCTGACTTCAATTATGACGCGGCTATGGTTGAGTTAGCTAAGGCTATGGCTCAATTACGTGTTGTTGAAACCATCAAGAAAAACATTGCCAGATAAGGTTATTGTTTGTGAAAAGAGGCGACCATAAGGTCGCCTTTTTTGTGTCTAAAAATGGGATAGATTGGCATTCTTGCATGTCTTTGATTGATTAGCATCGCTATCTACTTCGCTTTTCGATGTGCTTTCCGTTAAAATTGCGACACAAAATCGACCGTAATTTTTCACCCTCTTGGGTATTTGTTCAAGGATATGGTAATGGCATTAAATGTAGTGATCTTAGCGGCTGGCAAGGGAACACGGATGCGCTCTGATCTTCCTAAGGTATTACATCCCATCGCCCATAAGAGCATGGTGCAACATGTCATCGATACCGCTAATAAAGTTGGCAGTGACTCTATTCAGTTAGTCTATGGTTATGGTGCCGACAAGCTACAAGCCTGTTTGGGTGAGCAACAACTTAACTGGGTATTGCAAGCCGAGCAATTAGGCACAGGCCATGCGGTTGCACAGGCTAGCCCACATATCGCCGACAGCGATACAGTGCTTATTCTTTATGGCGATGTGCCGTTGATCCAAACATCAACTCTCGAAGCATTACTCGCCGCCCGTCCTGAAAATGGTGTTGCTATTTTAACAGTGAATTTAGCGAATCCTATTGGTTATGGCCGTATTGTCCGTGAGCAAGGAAAAGTCATTGGAATTATTGAGCAAAAAGATGCGACAGCAGAACAGTTGCTGATCAACGAAATTAACACCGGCATCATGGCGGTTCCAGGTAAACAACTTAAAACTTGGTTGAGCCGTTTATCGAACAATAATGCTCAAGGCGAATATTATCTAACGGATATTATTGCTATGGCGCACGCTGATGGCGTTGCCATTGATACTGCTCAGCCACAATCGGCCATTGAAGTCGAAGGCGCCAATAATCGCGTACAATTAGCGCAACTTGAACGTGCTTACCAAGCTCGTGAAGCCGAAAAACTCATGTTGGCGGGAGCGAACCTTCGCGACCCAAGCCGTATCGATATCCGTGGTGAAGTCACTGTTGGTATGGATGTGATGATCGATATTAATGTGATATTCGAAGGCAAAGTGACCTTGGGTAATAATGTCACTATTGGCGCAGGCGCGATTTTAATTGATTGCGAGATTGCCGATGATGCTGAGATCAAGCCTTACTCTATTATCGAAGGTGCTACGCTTGGCGTTGCTGCCAGTGCTGGCCCATTTGCCCGTTTACGTCCCGGCGCAGAGCTTAAGCAAGATGCACATATAGGCAACTTTGTTGAAGTGAAAAAAGCGGTGATTGGCGTGGGATCAAAAGCAGGGCACTTAGCCTATTTAGGCGATGCCATCATTGGTGATGGCGTCAACATTGGTGCTGGTACTATTACCTGCAACTATGATGGCGCGAATAAGCATCTTACTGTTATCGAAGATAACGTCTTTGTCGGCTCTGACACTCAGTTGGTGGCTCCAGTGACCATAGGTAAAGGGGCAACTTTAGGGGCCGGTTCAACGATTACCCGTGATGTAGGTGAGAATGAGTTAGTGATCACTCGTGTTAAACAAAAACACCTCACAGGTTGGCAACGTCCAGTGAAAATTAAAAAGTAAGTTTTAAAACTCAACTTAATGTCAAAAAAGCGGCCATGTGCCGCTTTTATCTTTATTGTGTTCAATGTTTTGCACTAAAAAGCCTTTTTATTAAGTAATGCTTAATAATTAAGATTTTCTTCATGTTTTTGTGGTATGGGCAAATTGTTGGTTTTTAAGTTAATTTGATCACTATCACACTCAATTGTAAATTTTAGTAAAGAAGAGAAAATAAAAACACTTCTCATTTATATTGCCTGCAATTCTAAGACAAAAGGTCTATTTGAGGTGTTGGCAATGGTATTTAAATATTCAGTTATAGGTTTAGCTGTAGGCTCGGCATTAATGGCTATGCCGGTTATTGCAGAAGTGGCGAGCGATAATAATATTGAGCGCATCAATGTGACTGGCCGTACTTTTAACGACTATAAAGTCGGTAGTGCATCGGGTGCCATGCGTGGCGATATCGACTTAATGGATACCCCACAGTCAGTTAATGTGATCCCCGATTTTGTGACCGATGAACAGTTGGCCACTAACCTTGCCGAGGTTTTAGTTAACGACTCCAGTGTGACGGCGGGAACCACACGCTGGAACCGTCAAGTCTTCAGTATCCGCGGCTTCGAGCTCGATTCGGGTAATGGTTATCTTATCAATGGCCATCAACAATGGTCTCACTACGTACAACCAATTGAAACTTTACAGCAAGTCGAAGTATTGAAAGGTCCTTCGAGCATGTTGTACGGCCAATCTGGCCCTGGTGGTTTAGTGAATATGGTCACTAAGAAACCGACCTATGATTCAATGCTCGATTTAGGTTTTGATACTGATGGTTTTGGTTCGACCCGTGCTCAGCTAGATGCGGGCGGCAGCTTAAATGATGCTCAGAGTCTTCGTTACCGCGGCGTGTTAGTGAAGCAAGACACAAAATACTGGCGTGAGTATTCCGCTAACGATGAGAATCAAGAGCGTGACCGTTGGCTGGGCTACTTAAACCTAGAATTTGATGTCAGTGATGATGTTCTGTTATCGGTTAAGTACGATCATACCCAAGATAAAGCGGGTATTGATGCGGGTGGGTGGTTAGATAAACAAGGTAATGTTATCGGTGAACGTAAAACCGTATGGGATGCACCTTGGGCCTTTACCGATAACACAGTCTCTAACTTAGGTGCCGATCTAACTTGGCAGATGAGTGATGATTGGAAAGTCAAAGTTGGTTATAACGATCAGCAGTTTAATCGCCAACGTTTAGACTCTGCGCCAAGCTTAAATAAAGGCTCTGAAGATCCATACAAAGATGGTTACACCATAAACCCGTTTGATCGTTATGACGATTGGCAGCATAAAACGGCCTATGTGGATTTCACGGGTGAATTTTCTTTGGCAGGAATGGAGCATCAATTTCTTATTGGTGCTAACTATTTAGACTATTTCTATCAGCAGCAAATTCAGAAAGGCAAAAGTCAGCCCGTAATTCCTGGGCAACCAATTATTCAGCAAGATCTTGATTATAATCAAGGTAAGCTAAGCAACCCAAGCGAATACAAGTATTACGGTTTCTATTTACAGGATTTGATGACGCTTAATGAGCAATGGAAATTGCTTGCTGGTGTGCGTTATGACGAACAGAAAAAAGATACTGTTGGCGGTAACAGTTATGCCGTATCGCCTAAGTTTGGTGTGATTTATTCGCCAATGGCGAATGGCAGTATTTACGTTAACTATTCAAAAAGCTTTACACCAAAAGGTTCTGTCACTAGTTCAGAAGATGTTAATTATGGTGATAACCTTAAGCCAGAGTACGGTACTCAATATGAATTAGGGACTAAGTGGGAGCTATTTAATGATAGCTTGCTATTAACTGCTGCTTTGTTTGATATTACGGTTTCAAACGTTGTCATTGAACTTGACAGCCCTATACCGAGTAAAAAAACGATGACTACCCAAGGTGGTGAGCAACATCACCGCGGCTTTGAAGTGGGCGCACAAGGTCAGTTAGGTGATAGCTGGTTTGTGACTTCATCTATGATGTATTTAGATGCTGAATATAATACCGGTGCAGGCAAAATCGGTGGCAAGAACTTAGATGGTAAAACCCCTATTGATGCTCCTGAATGGTCGGCCAATATCTGGACTCGTTACGAAGTAACCGACAACTTTGCGATGAACTTTGGTGCTATCTATGTGGGAGAGCGTTTTGCTGATGATGTAAACACCATCACTAAAGATGGTTACGTACGTTTTGATATAGGTGCTGCCTACACTATGGATATCATGGGTAAAGATGTGAGCCTTCGTGCTAACGTCAGAAACCTCTTCGATACTGAGTACTTAGACGGTGGTAGCAGTTCGATGGTGACGATTGGCCAAGACCGTAACTTCAGTGTTGCAGTTGAAGCTAAGTTCTAATACTTATTAGGATTTTTAATCTATTTAAAGCAGTTTATCCCTAAAGGATAAACTGCTTTTTTATTGGTTGTTTTTTAAGTTCACAATTTTAAATTAATTAAAATGACTCGCGATCATGCGAAAGAGTGCTTCGTATGACTAGCAAAAAAGTTTCGTTTCACTATAATACACCTTTCGAATCGAAACTTACCTGAAAGGTTTTATGAACAAACGAAACACACAGCAGCGTCGCCACAGCATAATCACCATATTGAACGAACAGGGTGAAGTGAGCGTTGATGAACTGTCGTTACGTTTTGAAACCTCAGAAGTGACGATTCGTAAGGATCTCGCCGCGCTTGAGAAAACGGGTTTATTATTGCGCCGTTACGGTGGCGCCGTGGCTATTCCTGACGAAGTGACCCAGCAGTTTTCTGCCAAAATCGCGCCCAATAAACTGTCTATCGCGAAAACTGCCGCGCAGCTGATTAAAGATCACAATCGCATTATTATCGATAGTGGCACTACGACGTCAGGCTTGATTGAACAGATGAACGATAAACGTGGGCTGGTAGTCATGACGAATGCCCTGCACCTTGCTAATGCCATCCATGAACTCGAAAACGAGCCAACCTTATTGATGACCGGTGGCACTTGGGACCCGCATTCTGAATCCTTTCAAGGTCAAGTAGCCGAGCAAGTGTTGCGTTCATATAATTTCGACCAACTGTTTATCGGTGCCGATGGTATCGATCTTGAACGCGGGACCACCACCTTTAACGAGTTAACAGGCCTAAGCAAAGTGATGGCCGAAGTTTCCCGCGAGGTAATCGTTATGGTGGATTCAGACAAAATCGGCAAGCGGATCCCTAACTTAGAGTTACCGTGGGCCAAGGTCAGTGTGTTGGTCACCGACTCACGTATCGACGAGAGTGCGCTCAAACAAATTTCAGATCAGGGCGTGCGAGTCATGCTAGCGCCCTACGCTCAATAGTGAGTGCAAAATAGCTTAACAACTTCATTTTTAATTTATAGGTAAAGACTATGTGTGGAATCGTAGGCGCCGTGGCGCAAAGGGATGTGGCTGAAATTCTGGTAGAAGGCTTACGCCGCTTAGAATATCGCGGATATGACTCCGCAGGCGTTGCCGTTATTCACAATGGTGAACTGAGTCGCACGCGCCGCGTTGGCAAAGTACAAGAGCTTTCAGCAGCGCTTGAAACCGACCCATTAGCGGGCGGAACCGGTATCGCGCACACTCGCTGGGCGACCCACGGTGAACCGAGTGAGCGTAATGCTCATCCGCATTTATCGGAAGGTGATATCGCGGTGGTGCATAACGGCATTATTGAAAACCACAATAAACTGCGCGAGATGCTAAAAGGTTTAGGCTATAAATTTAGCTCAGATACCGATACCGAAGTGATTTGTCACTTAGTACACCATGAGCTGAAAACTAACAGCACTTTGCTTTCTGCCGTGCAAGCCACAGTTAAACAACTCGAAGGCGCCTATGGCACAGTGGTCATCGACCGCCGCGATAGCGAGCGCTTGGTTGTTGCTCGATCTGGTAGTCCTTTAGTGATTGGTTTTGGTCTAGGTGAAAACTTTGTCGCCTCGGATCAACTGGCACTCTTACCAGTGACTCGCTCATTTGCTTTCCTCGAAGAAGGTGATGTGGCCGAAGTAACCCGTCGCAGCGTGAGTATTTTCGACTTAAACGGTAATGCCGTTGAGCGTGAAGTCAAAGAATCTGAAATTACTCACGATGCTGGTGATAAGGGCGAATATCGCCACTATATGCTTAAAGAGATTTATGAGCAGCCATTGGCACTGACGCGCACTATCGAAGGCCGTATCGCAAACAAGCAAGTATTAGATACTGCCTTTGGTGATAAGGCGGCTGAGTTCTTAAAAGATATCAAACACGTGCAAATCATCGCCTGTGGTACTAGCTACCATGCGGGCATGGCGGCGCGTTACTGGTTAGAAGATTGGGCTGGCGTATCGTGTAACGTCGAAATTGCCTCTGAGTTCCGTTACCGCAAGTCGCACTTATTCCCAAATAGCCTGTTGGTGACGATTTCACAATCTGGTGAAACTGCAGATACTTTAGCGGCCATGCGCTTAGCGAAAGAAATGGGTTACAAAGCCACATTGACGATTTGTAATGCACCTGGTTCATCACTGGTTCGCGAATCTGACATGGCTTACATGATGAAAGCGGGCGCAGAGATTGGCGTGGCATCCACTAAAGCTTTCACAGTACAGCTTGCTGGCTTATTAATGTTGACTGCGGTGATCGGTCGCCACAATGGTATGTCTGAGCAAATGCAGGCCGACATCACTCAAAGCTTACAATCTATGCCAGCTAAAGTGGAACAAGCTTTAGGGCTAGATGCTGCGATTGCTGAATTGGCTGAAGATTTTGCCGATAAACACCATGCTTTATTCCTTGGCCGTGGCGATCAATACCCGATTGCGATGGAAGGCGCGTTAAAGCTGAAAGAGATTTCTTACATTCATGCTGAAGCTTATGCCTCTGGCGAATTAAAACACGGTCCACTGGCGCTTATCGATGCCGATATGCCAGTGATTGTCGTTGCGCCAAACAATGAATTGCTCGAAAAACTGAAATCTAATGTTGAAGAAGTGCGTGCCCGTGGCGGCTTAATGTATGTGTTTGCCGATGTGGATGCCGAGTTCGAGTCGGATGACACGATGAAAGTGATCCCTGTGCCACACTGTGACATCTTTATGGCGCCACTGATCTACACTATTCCTTTACAGCTATTGTCGTACCATGTTGCATTAATCAAAGGTACTGATGTGGATCAACCACGTAACTTGGCAAAATCTGTAACAGTAGAATAAATAGAGATATTTAAATGAAAACCGCTGTGGGAGAGTAATAAAGTCTCATACTAAGTATTAAAGGTTCATACTTGGTATTAAAGTTTCATACTGAAATGGCAGCGATCACGTAGGTACGCTGCCATTTCTAAAACGTTTATGCCCCAAAACGTTTCAGCAATGATCTAGGATGAGCTTTGTTTCCCAAATCGGATTTACGAACAAGTCCAAAAATTGTTCAAATATCAAATTACATTCTGAGTTTCAGGCATACAAAACCCTTTAAGTTTATACAAACTGATGTGCATAGCTTTCAATCGAAAGCTACAGGAATATTTCTAGCCTCTATGTCCTTATGTAATATAGAGATAGGAGTATGAGAATACAGATAGAGATTTATTGTCATCCCAAAACCACCGCCTCTGGCGGTGGTGATTGTTCCTTGAGGCTATAGCCTGAATTACGCCCATGCTAAAAGAGACTTCTTATTCACCACAAGTAAGAGGAAACGAAAAGCATGGGCGATTATAGAAGTTCATCACATGTTTATTGGCGTTGCAAATATCATATTGTTTGGACTCCGAAGTACCGTTTTAAAATTTTAAAAGGAAACCTTGGTAGGGAGTTATACAGGTCAATTTATATCCTTTGCAATATGAAGGGTTGTGAGGTTTTAGAATTAAACGTTCAGATAGACCACGTTCACTTAGTTGTCATAATCCCGCCGAAGCTGTCAGTATCAACGCTGATGGGAGTATTGAAAGGAAGAAGTGCGATAAGGCTGTTCAATAAATTCCCTCATGTACGTAAAAAACTATGGGGCAATAGCTTTTGGGCCAGAGGTTATTTTGTAGATACAGTAGGGGTTAATGAAGAAATCATTAGACGATATGTGCGCCATCAAGATAAACAAGATCAGGCACATGAGGCTCAATTGTCGTTGCAGATGATGTAGGTTCTTGGAATAGCCCCTTCCAGGGGCAAGTCAAAGCCGCCTTCTAAGAAGGCGGATTCTTTACTATATAAGGTAATTAACACTTGCACCCTTTAGCTTTACGATTGATGTTTGTGTGTACTTTAATCAAAATATTTCAGGGTGCAAGTTAATCTTAATATTTTATATGCTCAGTAAATAACTGAACGTGGCTAAATATTCTTTGCTATGACGGGATAACCAATTGCCCACAAATCGCAAATAACTTTATTTACTAAAATTGGAGGAGCAACATCAGGATGACCACAGTTAAACGGTGGGTCTGGATTATATTCCAGTAGTAATTGAGTTTCTTGTGCTTTATCGATACCAATAATACGTGATATAATTGCAAGACCAAAGTCAATTCCAGCAGTAACACCGCCACCTGTTACACGATTACGATCAATCACATAGCGGCCTTTTGTATAGACAGCACCAAATGAATGAAGCATATCGACCATTGTCCAATGTGTCGTTGCTTTATAGCCTTCCAATAATCCTGCTGCACCAAGAATAAGTGCACCTGTACATACGCTCGTAATCCAAGATGATTTATCTGAGGTACGATTTAAAAAATCTAAAACTTCTTGATCTTGCATTGCTTCAAATGCACCAAGTTTTCCTCCTGGAACAAAAAGTATATCAACTCTCGGCAGAGCATCAATTTCATCAAAGGTGCAAGTTGGCAATAAATATGCGCTAGTATCAGTCTCTATTTGCTCACGATTTTTCCAAACCAGTTGAATATTAACATCATTTATTAATGACCAAGCTTGTAATGGCCCAAATAAATCTAAAGGGGTTATACCAGGGTAAAGTAACATCACAATATTCATAAAAACTCCAAATTTAAAAAATTATTTTATGCTTGATTTAAATTCATCAATCTTAAATGAACCATAAAAATTACTTACCCTGTGTCCAGAGTTAACCCATGAAAATAGCCCATCCTTTAGATTGTAAACATTAATATACCCAAATTTATTAAGGATATCAGTAACGATTGTGCTTCTAATGCCATGGGAACACATAACAACAATATGTTGATTCTTATTTGGGATCAACCTCTGAACATTAAATTCCACCGTTCCCCTAGGGATGTTTATCTTATTATTTATATCTATATTTACAGCAATGATTTCTTCAGACTCTCTAACATCTAAAAGAATAAAATCTTTCTTGGTTTCTATCCATTTATTAAGTGTTTCAGCTTCAATTGAACTAATCTTATTAATTAGCAGCTGATGCTGATTCCTGATAATTTTTTCAGCTGAAATTATTTCACTAGCAGTAACTGGTATACTAAAAGCAACCGAAAACAAAAAAACTAAGCTAAATTTCATAAACAACCATCTCATAAAACAAAAGTTAATGTCGAGTCATAATGATAAATGCTTTAAGATTTGCAAAATATAGACAAATTATATATATTGTCCATACTTAGACGAATATGATTTGTTGGTTATAATGTGAGATACCAAGCTATGGAACGTGGAGAACGAGAACGTTGCCGAACTAAAAGTGCAATTAAGAATGCACTTATACTAATAGTAAAGAATAAAAACTATAATGACATTACTGTAAAAGACATTGTCGAAGAGGCTAATGTTGGCCGCAGTACACTTTATAAGCATTATCCATCTAAAGCACACATTATGCTTGAAATTCATGAGGATATGTTTAACCTGTTATTCGATGATCTTACAACATCTGAAAACTGGCTGCAGACTGAGCCACAACCTCACTTAGTATCGTTTTTGAATCGGTCACGTCAATTAGGAAACAATCGATTTTTTATGAGTTATAAACTGGGGAATGATCTTGATTTTTTATTAACAAATGTGAATATGCTTATGAGCAAAATTCTACAGGAAAGATTAAATCAGGCTTTTCCTACAATAAGTTTTAATATTCCCAGTCAAATTATTTCTATATCTATAGCGAGTATTTATAAAGATTTATTATTGGCTTGGTTCGCTAAGTTCTCAGCGACGCCTCCAAACGAGTATGCTCATTATATTTCACAGTTGCGTAGTCACTTAATAAAGTCACATATGAAGTAGATCTAAGTCACCCGATTTAATACATCGCGCGCTATTTTTACAGTACATGGATTTTTAACTTTCTTTTTAATTATGTTAAGCGCTTGTAAATAAAGCTAAATATAGGTGGCAGAATAATAGGGTGCTCGCCAGTTGGTGCTTATGATTAAAAATTAATAATAGTATAGATAGCGCCCGCTCAATCATTAGTCCAGAATTTATGATAATTTACTGAGAATATAACTATTATGCATTTTTTGAACTTGCAGTTTGCATAAAAATCATTTCTTTTAATCTAATAAAGAATGAATTACTGTTGATAAAAGATAACTTACACTCTTTCCAGTTGATTGTTTTATAATGATATTTTAGAACTGAAAACAGATAATACTGTGGAAGATACAAAATAAGCTTATCAGATTGAATTAAAAATTAGAACCAATCCATATTATTTAAACGATCTAGATGTAAAGTGACGATAAAAGATGTATTTATCTTATTGATTTGTTTTTTAACCCATTTTGTAATGTTATGATATCTAGTTGAGAACATATCTTATTTATTAAGCTGCAGATACTAGAGTTTTTGGGGGCGAAGTTGTTTGCCCAGATATTTGCCAATGTGAATATGAGTCTTTCACATTGGCTAAGTTCGTTATCTTGCAATGCTTTTATAAATAGTAACTGGCAGCTAATAAATAAACAGTTTAAAACATGTTCTTCTGATATTTTTTTGAAGTTAACTTTTTGGGGCAACCACTCTGGTTTACCTTCATTGTATACCAGCGCAGCAATCATACATGTCACAGAATTTAAACTGGTTGCACCTGTAATAAATTGATTTATTTGACTATGGTTTCTAAACTTCTGATTTAACACGTCACTTAAATGAGATTTTTCCCATTGTTGGTTTATTGAATTTAATAATGTCATTATTAGATACCTAGCGATAAATATTCCTAACTTTAACTTTTAAGTTGAATACTCTAATTAAATATTCAAAGAACTCTAATCCTAAATTTGAAAATCCTTTATAATAGTCTGATTCAGAACTTTCATAAGCTAACTGCAAACACCGATTTCCCCACGGTAGAAAATGGGTCTCTAATAGCTCTGTAAGAACTAATCTATAATCATCGACACTAGGGTTTTCTATCATTTTTTCTAGTAAAAAATTAATAACAGCCATAATTAAGCCGATGTGATCAATAGGTTCATTGCTTTCGGCTTTAACATTTATTCTGTGTTTGGCGTAAAAATGTTTTAACTCAATAGTGCTGCTGTCATTTAATAGCTGTGAAGGTGATAAATAGGTTGACCCCCAAGGTGTTGCTTTGGGAGTGTTTGGACCATAAAAAACCGTTCCGTAATCTAATTTAAGCTTAATGAGTTCATCATTATTATCACTCCATTGTGTTAGAAATCGGGACAATTCTTCTAAAGCTTGAGATTCTCTTTTTGAATTAGTTAGTCTTGGCCAATCTTTGGCTAGGTTTTGCTCTTTGAATTGATTTAGTAATTCTGCCTCAGGATATATCATTAATACTGAATGTAAAATATTTGATATAGCTTTCAATTCGTTGAGTGTTGCGAGATTATTTCTTTTCATGATGATTGAATTATCTTTTTATATTTTAAAAGGTGCAATTTTCATTGCACCTTAACTTAAAAGTTCTTTAAACTTCGCGTATATTCAATACTTTACCGCTAGCATTGCCTGTCGATTTTGAGTTTCGAGAGGCTTTTACAATCAAGTTTGGAGACGTTATTGACTGCGAAGGTAAGGGGGCAAAATGCTCATCTCCATCGCCATATTTTGCTCGTAGATTTTCCATCGTATCAAAATCTAATGCTCGCAAAGGACAGCTTTCGACACAAATAGGTTTTTTACCTTCGGCAAGACGGTCGTAGCAACCATCACATTTAGTCATTACTTTTCGGTCTCTATCAATTTGCGGAGCATCGTAAGGACATGCTCTAGAACAACTTTGACAACCAATGCAAAGTGATTCTTCAACTAACACAAGACCATCTTCCTTGCGTTTGTGCATCGCTCCTGTTGGGCAAGCTTTGACGCAAACAGGTTCAGAACAATGATTGCAACTTAACGAGGTATAGTAAGCAAATACATCTTGTTCGAAGCTATTATCGCTATTCTGGTTCCATGTTCCGCCACCGTATTCATACACTCGACGCCATAACATGCCAGGTAGAGAAGCTACGCCATTTAAGGCTACGTCATCTTTGTTTCGAATTTTTCCAACCATACGGTCTTTACAAGCAATGTGACAAGTCTTACAGCCTGTACATTTGCTACTATCGAAATAGAATCCAAATTGAGTTTTTTCTGTCATTTTGATTACCCTTAAGCTTTTACTACCTGAACACGATTGGTATGTTGTGGATTCCCCTTTGTAATGGGCGAAGGATGGTATTTGGTTAATGTGTTAATACAACCACCAATATCAATCACATGACCAGATGGACCAATTCGACCATTGCTATCTGGTTTGTACCATGCACCTTGCCCTAAGGAGCAAACTCCTGGTGTTACTCTAGGTGTTAATTTGACTGGAATCTCTATCGTACCTCTGTCATTGAAAATATGGACTTTATCTCCATCAGCTAAACCGCGTTGAGCTGCATCAATTGGATTCATCCACACAGCATCTTCAACTGCTTCACGTAACCAAGCGACATTGTGATAACTGGAATGGGTTCTACCTTTTGTGTGATAACCACAAAGTTGTAATGGATAGCCAGCATTAATCGCATCAGCATCTTCATACCCGTCCCAAGTGATAACATATTGTGGCAGGGCAGTAATTTTGTCTCCTGAAGGCAATGTCCAAGTTGCCGCTTTACGTGCAAGGGAAATGGAGAATATTTCAAACTTTCCTGAAATCGTTGGTCGTGGATTTGCTGTTGGGTTTTGAATAAATGATTGATACGCTACAAATGAAGCTGGCATATATTTGCGGAATACCCCAATTTTTTGAGCCTCTTCATAGGTATTGGGCATCGCAACGTCTGGATTCATCGCTTTTGTTTCACTGTAGAGTTTTTCACACCATTGTTGGCCAGTTAGCCCATTGGTATATTCAGACTCTTTACCCATTGCCTTGGCTATGCCAGTACACATTTCATACATTGATTGAGCTTGGCCAAGAGGAGTTAGTGATGTACTCATGAAGGTTGCATAGGCCATCTGCCCTGATGCATAAGAGTCATTTGCATAGTCATCAGATTCAAGCCAAGTACTATCAGGTAACAGATAGTCTGCAAATTTTGCAGAAGCTGTCATCCAACAATCACTTACGATCACTAATTCACACAGTGTCTCGTCTTGTAATATCTCTGCTGTACCATTACTGTCAGAATGTTGGTTTACCAGTGTGTTACCCGCACAGTTGATTATGGCTTTGATGTTGGTTGTTAGCTTTGCAGGGTTGTTGTCTACTAGTTCTTGGCTGCCACTCGTCTTGTAACGAACACCATCAGTGGTTCCTGTGAACTCTTTGCCTCGAACAATCGCATCGGACCATGTAAAGACTGGGATTGTTACTTCAACAGGATTATTACCTGCCGGCATTCCTGATACCCCAAAGCTATAACTGGTAGGCATTGCACCACTGTTTACGCCTGGGCGGCCAATCTTACCTGTCATTATCGCTAGGGTATAAACAGCTCGGGTTGCTTGATCACCGTTAGCATGTCGACTAATACCTGCTCCAGCAGAAATATATGGCGCTTCTGCAGCCATAATTGCTGTAGCTAATTGTTTGATTTTATTTTCAGATACGCCACAAATAGCAGCCGCCCAACTTGGAGTTTTAGCTCCGTTAGCGGAATAAATGCCTTGTCCCATGATGTAATCAAAATAGTTTTCATCTGGGTTTACATACTGTGCATGTGATGCAATGAATGGATCTGAATGTAACGCGATAGATGCTTTGGCATTAACTAAAGAATTCCTGTCATAACCTACAACATACTTATCTAAAAATGACTTCGCATTTGAGTCTACCCAGCCAGAATTAATCATCTGATAAATAACAGCTTCGATTAATGCTGCGTCTGTTCCTGGGCGAATAGCAAGCCATTCATTTTCGTTCCCACGCATAGAATCAGTGTAACGAGGTTCGATCATCCAAACTTTAATTCCCTTTTGGTTTTTTTCAAGGGCTTTCACAAAGTCATAACCTTCACCACTACCACTCATGCGAATTTCATTAGGGTTAAATCCAAAACCAATAAATAGGTCAGAGTTTTCAATTTCGCTTAGAGATGAACCACTAATACTGTCCCATTGACTTCCGTATGTCGCTATACTCGCAGCATAGACTCCTGCCCAAGAGTAATCCCAATGGTAATCAAGGAAACCACCATTTAAATTTAATAAACGTCCCCAAGTCGCAGTATTAGATGAAAAACCATAATAAGCTCCTGAACCATGATGAAGATATATTGATTCTGGGCCATAGGTTTCTTTAATTACTTGTAACTTAGTGGCTATTTCTGAATAAGCTTGTTCCCATGTAATAGGAATAAATTGAGCATCACCACGTTTACCTACTCGTTTCATTGGTGAACGAAGTCTATCAGTCGCGTAAGTTCGTTGCCTTAATGACCGGCCTCTGGGGCAAGCTCTTGCTTGATGATTAACGCCATACTCATCAGTGGTTTCATGATCTGTTTCGATACGAGTGATAACCCCATCCTTACTGAACACTTTTATGGGGCAGTTTGAACCACAGTTAACCAAACAAGCGGACCAATTAATGACTTCATCCGTGGGTGTTGTCGTCGGTGGTACAACATTGGCTTCACTAGCGCTTTTATTGCATCCAGAAATTGTCGCTGCAGCGGTCACCGCGGCACTCATTTTTAAAAAACTTCTACGTTCCATTCTCTTCACCTCTTTTAAATCAAGGCAGCATGTAGCTGAAGGTCAACATCAGCAGATGCGCGTTGTAGTTATGATTAAGCTCACCCAAGGTCACTAATCCCGGAACGGCATGGGGGCTGACTTCGGCATAGTCAGTATCGTAGTAACGTTCGTACTGATAGCTCAGTTTTAGTCCCATACTGTTGTTCAGGGCATAACGGCCATACAGCTCAAAGTTGTGGCTGTAGGAGTAGTAATCGCCGTAAGGCTGGTTAGTGGTCGTGGTGATTAGGGTGTCACTCGCTGAGTTAGCAAATTGGTAATTGCCCCCAATGCTTAAGCGGTCATCCATCAGCCCGTCGTAGGTGAAACCGATATTGAGGTCGATAAACTCATCGTCGATATTGGTGTACCAATCTGGGGTGGAATAGGCTTGGCTACCTGCGATGTCAGATTCAATCCATTGTTGCCCTGCGCTAGCAAAAACGTTGAATCTGTTGGAGAGCTGCGCACTGAGTTGTACGTTGTAACCGTAGTCCTGCACCTCAGTTAAACCAATGAGGGTGTCATCGTAGTCGTCATTGTTGTAATGGGCATCGAAGTCAAGGGTTAACCATTGCAGGGGGGTATGATTAACGCTGAGTTCGAGCCCATTACGGTTTCTGTCTGCAAGGTAAAACTTGCGTAACAACGGATTTTCCTCGATGGACGTGGCTTCCAGGCTGTCGTAAGTTGAGCCATCACGGGTTTCATAACTGGCTTTAAGGTCTACCACAGTTTTAGGGATGACACGGATATTCAGCTTGGCCCACAGCGCACTGTCTTCTGTTTCTTCACGCTCGGTATAGTTACGTTCCACCGCTTTGTAATCAAAACCGCCGAGTAAACGATAGTCGCTGTTGAAACGGTAGCTACTCTGCAGTTTGAAGTTAGTGCGCTGAATATCCATCGCAACGTTTTGCTTAAAAGCACCGCTGACATTGTCCACTTCAAATTGGGCAAAATCCCAGGTAGAGCTTTTATTATCTCGGTCGCTGTAATCCAGCTGACTGTTTAGGCGCCAACGGGGACTCAGCATACTGCTAAAGCCGATACGCGCGTCTAAGGTCTCCACTTCACCATCCCAGCTTTGCAGGGGATTGCCGCTGACTTGGATAAGATTGTCATCCTGAATCATTCGGCCAGTAGCGAGGCGACCGTTAATCACGTTCGTGCCGAGTAGGTATTGGCCCGTTAACGAGACTTGATGAGCATCGTTATCTGGGGTGGCAGCATACACATTATCGGCATAGGGTAGACTTAAGTGATTAATGTGATTTCGGTAATAACTGCCGTTATAGGCCAGTTCGCTTTGCCATTGGTGTTGGTCGATGCTAATACCCGCATTGATATTTTGGGTCGTTGCATCGACGGGCAAGGCAAAGTTCATTGGGCCTGAGTTGGCTAATAAACTGCTGCGACGATTGCCCGTTTTATCCTCTTGGTCATAGTTGATATAGCCCTTGAGGCCGTTAAGCAGCGCATCTAACTCACCCTCAAGGCCGATGCCGACTTTTTCACGCTGTAATTCAAGGTCAAGGTAGCGGGTGTGACTGTCGGGTAGCAGCAACCCATTGTTATGCCATAATTGGGTTTGGGCAGTGGCGTCATAACGAGTCATCATGCTGTAATCGAGTTGGATGCCGCCCAGATTGTTCTTGGCGGCTTCGAGGTGCAGATAACCGTTGTCCGAACCGAGTTCATCGGCTTTCATCACTGCCTGGTATTCACCTTGTCGATAACTCACATCGCCACCGACACTGCCGCGCCAGCCCGCATCACTGTCGCCAAAGCTATTACCTGAGTGGATATCGTCACTGTTTGCCCAGCCAACATTGGTATTGACTTCGCCTTGATAGCCCAGTTTTACTGTACAGGACTTACATTGATAGGCGCTGGTGTTGACCAGGCTGGTATTGGCTTGCTTAACCGAAAAGTCTGCGGCGTTAACGCTTGCAGAGGCGGCAAGCAGTCCAATGGTGATTAAATTCAATTTAAACTTCATCTCAGACTCCTTAATCAACGCGCAAAATTGCTGCCAGCAGGGTGGTTGGAGCCGTGGATTTGGCTATGGCAATTCAAACAACCCATACCCGCACCAAAAGCATTGGTACTCGGTTGGCTAACCACACGGCTCGCATGGCCATCGTCGGCATGACATTGTTGGCATAACTGCGGCACACGTTGCTTAACTAGGGCCTCGTTCACGCTGCCGTGAGGGTTATGGCAGGTTGAGCAGTTTTCGGTGACGGGCGCATGCTCCCATAGGAAGGGGCCGCGTTTTTCGGCATGACAACTATAACAAGTGTCATTTACTGTGGCTTTTTTGAGGGCGCTCTCATTTGATGAACCGTGAGGCGCATGACAATCGATGCACGTCATCTGATCCCACTTTAAGGGATGGGATGAACGTTTACTCATATCCGCTTTTTCGCGGGTATGACATGAAGTACAAGCTTGGTTAACCTGTTGTTTATCTAAGATAGGGTCTTTAGCCACATGTACCTGGTGGCAGGATGCACAGGCGATTTCCTCCAGATTATGCAAACTATTATGCCAACCCACTTTGGCGGTATTTTGGTGACAACCCAAGCACACAGTATTTTGAGTCGGGGCAGATAACTTGCTGTCCTGACCAAAGGTGATCATTGGTTCTTTGCCACCTTTGTTATGGTTACCTAGAGGGCCGTGACAAGACTCACACTGCAATCCCGCCATGGGGGAATTGGAATGGCTCATGTCACCATGCTTGCCATCGAAAATAGCCATCACTTTGTCATTTTTCTTATGACACACTAGGCAAGAATCTGCACCTTTAGGCGAATATTTACCTGCGGTAAACTTCTCTTCCAGGGTCGACTTAACCTGCTCAGTTGTTAGGCTATCCCAAGGTGTAGAATATGCTAAAGGAATGAAAAGAATTAGTTTAATCAACAGTATTGCTGATAATAAGTGTTTCATTATTAAGCCTCGTACCACATTTTGCAAACCATTAACCTTAAGCACTTAAGCTCATTATTTTTATCCGTATTTAATAACTGCAAATGTGATCAATTTAAGTATGTAAAAAGCACATCAGCATTTATTTAACGAATGTCTTTGACGCTTTAAGATTTAAGCATAAATTAGTTAGAAATATGTATATACGCATATAGAAGTTGTATGATAAATGATGATGCTAGTCACAAATTCCATTGATTAAATTTTTTGATTGCCATCACGCATTTTTATCAAGTGTCTGTTGTGTCCGTCATTCCGCACCTAATTTTCGATTTAAAAAACTTGACGGCGATCGGTCATTCTGATCTATTACTCTCTTTTGCAGGTAATTCATCATGGCCGCTCCCGCTATCTCTATCCGTAACCTCGACCACCTTGGTTTGGTCGCTGCACTTTGCCAAGAACTCGGCATTGCTCGCATGATTGATGCGGTGCTACCCAAAACGCCGCCCTACAAAGTCTCACATGGTGAAGCGTTGGTGGCGATGATACTGAACGGTCTTGGCTTTCATAGTTCGACCTTGCACATGTTCCCGCAATTCTTTGCCAACAAGCCTGTAGAACGCCTGATTGGCCCGGGGATCTGTGCCGATGACCTCAATGATGATGTGCTCGGCCGCTGCCTTGATGCCCTCTTTGAGGCCGATGTCAGCACGCTTTATCAGGTGATGGCGGAGCAGGTCGTTGAACGATTGGGGCTCAAAAGTACTGCAGTACACCTCGATATCACCAGCTTCCACGTCGATGGCGCCTATGACCAAGCCGATGGCGAGCAGCTCGGTAAGTTGCAATTGGTACGGGGCTATAGCCGCGACCATCGGCCAGAGCTAAACCAGGTTATCCTGGAGCTTATCTGTGAAAATCAGGCCGGCCTGCCCATCTACATGCAAGCCTTGAGTGGTAATATTAATGATACCAAGGCCTTTGCCCAGACGGTACGGCGCCACTTGAGCAGTCTCAAGGCCGCGCAGGAGAGTCGTTATCTGGTCGGCGATGCGGCGCTGTATTGCGCCGACACCTTGCAACTACTGGCACAACAGCAACAGTTGTTCGTGACTCGTGTGCCTGTCACCCTCAATGAAGCCAAGCGAGCCGTGGCAACCATTGGCACCCAGTCGCTGGTTGCGCTGGGCAATGGCTATCATGGCTGTTGGCAAAGCGCCAATTATGCCGACGTCGCGCAGCGTTGGTTGCTGGTGCGCAGCGAACAGGCCAGCCACCGTGAGCAGCAAACATTAGCCAAAAACCTACTGAAAGACAGCACGCGTGAACTGAAAGCCTTCAACAAATTATGTGCCCAGCGTTTTGCCTGCGAGACCGATGCGCAGGCTGAATTAGCCCGTTTTGCTGTCAGCTTAAATCTGCTGCAACTAGAAGCAGAAGTCGTGAGTGAACCTATCTATGCAGGGCGCGGAAGGCCCCAAAAGGGTGAAATGCCGGTGAACTACCAATTTCACATCAAGGGGTTAGCCGCAAGTAGCTTGGCGCGGGTGGCTGAGGCGCGCAACCAGACAGGGGTGTTCATCCTCGCGACCAATGATCACAGTGAAACGCTCACCATGGCTGAGCTGTTGGCTACCTATAAAGCCCAGCAGAATGTCGAGCGTGGTTTTAGGTTTCTGAAAAGTCCCGAATTTTTAACCTCCTCGTTATATCTTAAAAAACCGGAACGTATCGAAGCGTTGCTGATGGTGATGACCTGTAGCCTGATGATTTATGCGGCGCTGGAGCACCGGATCCGGCAGGGCTTAGTAGAGCAGAACCGGAGTGTGGCGGACATGAAAAAGAAACCCACGCAAAAACCGACTGCGCGGTGGATTTTTTTACGCTTTGGCGGGGTGCACGAGTACCAGTTGGGAGAGGCGCCACCTCAAGTCACAGGACTCACAGTGGACCAGCAGATCATTCTCGACGTGTTAGGCGAACGGTATCGGCAAATTTATTCCTAAATCAGGTGCGGAAAGTCGGTTGTGTCACGATTTTATAAATATAAAATTGATAAGTGGTATGTTTAAAGTTTGTTTTAATTATTATAATTAATATACGTGGTAACTATTAGATGGCTTTATCATGAACGCAGTAGATCTAAACGCAAGAATGAGGGAACAGTCGACAATATTTTTCCCCGAAAAAGTTGAAAAATGCATTGTGGATTTTATATATGAAAATGGTGTAACAAAGACTTTATCCAAAGGAAGCTCGATAAGTAAGCAGTTGTTGTTAAACAATTTTATATATTTAGACGATGGACTTCTTTTATATGCCAAACGGACTAACGATTACACTAGACCAAAATTTGTAAATGCAATAATCCCAGGTAGGCTGACTGATTATCATTTGCTCTTAGAGGATAAATGTACTTGTTGCAAACAAATAATAGTTGCGAGGGATAGTAAAGTAACGTTTATAGATAAACGATTAATCAACAATTTATCTCACACAAATATTAATCTTTTTACTAAGTTTATGTTTAGTTCAAACTATTTCATGGAAAGACAAACGGCTTTGGCAATTTTTTTACTAACGTCCTCTCCTGACGAAAAGTTAGTAAAGTTAGTTTTTGACTTGTTAACAGTGTTCAACAGTAACTTTAAGGATGAATGGCTTAAAGTTGATGTCAAGCTAACTAGAGAGGAAATATCGGACATTTTACATATAAGTATAATTAAGTTAGATATTATGCTGGCCAAGCTTCGTAAAAATGGATTGTTAAAAAAGGAGTGTAACTATATGTTTTTTAACTCAAAGTTTATAAAAAACTTATCACCTTGTCCATTAGGTAGAGAGGACGCTAGTGGGTGCAAATCGAATAACATGCTAAAATTTAAAGTAAATAATATGATTGCCATTAATAATGGTTGAGTTCGACTCTCTGAGAACAAGGCCGTGTTTAGCATTTAACTAAGTGAATTAATTCATGATGTGGATACAGAACTATTAGATTTTACTTTACGATTTCCTTGAATTCCTAGGTGAACATGTAACCTATTTTTACAACCGACATTCCGCACCTAATTCAGGAATAAACTGCCTCGTAGAGGCTACCTAACCGTTTTAAAAGCCGAGTTTGATGTTCTTGAAGCCCTGTGATGAATCGTTGGCCATTGATTTCCAAGATATCTATACCTTCAAACTTCAAGAACACCCAGCGTGCCGTCGGCTTTGTCGTCGGTTTGTTGCTTACCATGCTCGGGAAAAACGCTTCGGTTTGGGTGAGTTGTTCTCTGATTTTGTGCTCTAAGCTGGCGTAAACAAGCAAGCTCAGCGTCATTATCATCAGCAATGCTTCAATACGCTGTGGTTTTTTCAAGAATATTGAAGAAGTTAGGAACTCCGGACTTTTTAGAAAACGAAACCCGCGCTCGACTTTTTGTTGCGATTTGTAGTGCTTGAGAAGGGCTTCCATTGTTAGCGCTTCGCTGGCGATGTCATTCGTTGCAAGGATGAACATGCCGACTTTAAGTTTTGCCAACTTTACTTTTTCTAGGTCGGTAAATGGTCGCGCCTCGATGAAATATTGATATCCAGTCGGTTTTTCGTTTTTCTTTGGGCGACCAGGACTCGAGTAAGTCGGCGTTTTGATGATAATGGTTTGTTCAAATCCCAGTAGCTGGCATTGCTTCTTGAAGGTGTTGAATGCCAATGTTGCGTCGGCATCGCAAGCGAAGGGGAGCTTGCTTATTTTATCTAACGCTTTGAGTTCGTTAGCGACGTTTTTCTCTAAGTTTTTGTAGAAGGTGATTTCTTCTCGCTTTGTCGCTTGCTCACTGTGAACGAGCAACCAGCGTTGAGTCACCTTGCCGTAGTCCGAATCTATCCAGCACCCTGAGTAGCCGTTGCCCATCGAGCTTAATTGCTCTGGCTCTAAGGCAAGCAAAGCTTGCTTTGCCAGTTTGATGGTCATCGGCACTCGGGTAATGAACTTTTGCTGTTGTTTATCTAGCGAGGCGATGCTCTCTTCTGTGTACAACGCGGCATCAGCGATAAAGTAACGGCTATTTTGTGCCGCTTTTAGACAATGAATATGATGGCGAGTGACTTCGGCGAATGCTTTGGCATCATTGGTGTTACCACTGAGCGCTTGCATATAAACCGGAAGGCCAGCTTGGTTTTCACAAATGAGCTCAAGCACCACTTGATTGAGCTCTGGACGGTGGTCTCGGCTATAACCTTTCACAAGCTGGATCACATTGGTCTCTTCATCTTGCGCATACTTGCCATCAACGTGAAAGCTCGTGATATCCAGATGAACAGCGTCCGTAGTCAGGCCGAGTTTATCAACAACGCGCTGTGCAATAACTTGATAGAGCGCGGAGACATCGGCTTCGTACAGGGCATCCAAGGTGCGACCTAGCACGTCATCGGTCAGGTGATGTGCATCAATATCTTTGGCGAGCAATTTAGACACGGGCTTGGTCTTAAAAAAGTCAGAGAACATGTGAAGCGTTCTGCTGTGAAAGCCGAGTCCATTAAGGATCATGGCCAATACAACGTCACCATGAGAAACATGGTGGTCGGAATACTTAGGAATGACCGCATCTATCATCTGTGGCAGGCCGATTTCATGACAAAAAGCGGCAATGAGGCCAAGGTGATCCAAGCGCTTAATAATAGGTTGAGTCGACATATTTTGAGACCGTCAAATAACAGTAATAGATCAAAACTGTCGTTCGCGGTCAAGATGGTATCGTCTTTTTCACTGAGAAATGATCACTGGATCACACTATTTTAATTATTAAATTAGGTGCGGAATGACGGTTACAATGTTCATTTCTGATTTTTCTATAAGACAGTTTTTAATTAATGTTATCATGGAAGAATCTATTGCCAATTTAATTAGGTTTTTCATCTGAAAAATTTGTTGAAATCTTCACGATCCAAGGTTGCAATAAGTTATTGAGAATTCCCATTAAACAAGATTAATTAAAGAACTAAAGTTTTACATAAATGGTGATGGAAATTCATCTAGCGAAACATACTTAACTGATGCTCACTTATTTGATAGAGATATAGTTATTATCTGATTTACGAATAAAAATGTTTAACGTTTTACTTTTTTTGCGACCTTATTTAAAAGTGTATTGGGCAAGCTTTGTGTACAAGTTTTGGATATGGAAAAATATGATGGACTATCTCTTGAGATATAATGTTAAATTTGGTTTAATAGTCTTTAATAAAGAATTTCTCACACAGCCACTCGGTGATAATTTAGGTGTTACTTAGAATTTTATGGCCTTTACATATTAATGTATAGGCCTGATTATCAGATAGTCAAATATTTATATCTCTTAACCACTGTCCTATGGTACGTGGTGTAATTCCTAATAATACTTGCGCACTCATAGCTTGTTTGATTGCTGAATCTTGAGTTAATGCTTTTGCTTTATATCCTTTTACAACCTCTGTTGCGGTACTTTCTCCAAACAAAATAGCTAATTTCATACCAAACTCATCAGGAGTAAGGCTTTGAAAGCTAACATCATGACCAAAATAGTCAGCAAATGCATCTGCTAGGTCATTACCAGTGATGGCTGGCAATTGGCCCACTTCCACAATCCCTGTTACAGAAAAATTGCGAAGAAGAGCTGCTGCGACATCAGCAATATCAAGATGAGAACACCAAGAAACTGGATAATCATTACGAAGTGGATAAGGGAGTTTATGATCTTCTTTCACTGGTCCAATAACAATTGGCAACAACAAATTCTCAAGATATAACTGCGGTGCAATGATAGCCAAAGAGACGTTCGTCTTCTCAAGTTCATTAATCAGAGTGGGCAATGCGTTTTTATCTCCAGGGATACCTAAGGGCCAACCACTAGTTGTAAGAACTACACGGGCAGGCTTAGCCTCCATAATCGCTTTCGCTATATTATGTGCAAATTCACTACGCATTACTTCAGGACCAATTGGTAAATGAACGAATATCCCATCAGCACCAGCATAAGCAGAAATAAGAGAGTCTATGGAAGTTAAGTCTAAAGTGACTGTTGGAACACCCTTAAGAGAGGTGGGGTCGCGCACAGCAGCAACAGCATCCACACCTTGTTCAATCAACTTATTAAAAAGAGGCGATCCCTGGGCACCAGTTGCTCCATGAATAATGTATTTCATATATACTCCAGTAATGATAATTTAAACAGAGTGATAATAGTGCAGACGTTAAGTCGGTTACGTCAAATGCACTATTAGAAATAACTTACAAAAATGAGAGAAGTATGAATAACAGAGAAACGCCTTGCTGCGGAGTCGCGCGTTTTTTAATACTTATGGATGGCCCATGGGCAACGTTAATCATTAGAGAGCTGTTACATGGCCCCCTTCGTTTTACCGAACTGAAAAATAACCTGAATGGAATTAGTGCACATACCCTAACCCACAGATTAAAGCAATTTGAAGCTAACGGACTTGTTACTCGCACTGTGTATGCCGAAACGCCGCCACGAGTGGTATATGAATTAACTACTTTAGGCGAAAATCTACGAGATGTTCTTGAAGCAATGGGAAAATGGGGTGAAACCATTCCAGACCAACTTATCCAACGCAATAAATTATAAAGTGAAGTAGCTAGGGTCTGTTGATCTTTGGCCGGTGATTTTCAGACAGTATGGCAAGACGTTATAATTTGCTTCGCCAAAAGTAACTATAACCTCAAGCCATGCAAAGACTTATGTTAACGGATGCCAGCTGGGGAAAAGCTATTTCATTTAGTGCTTGTTAATTTTCTGAACACCATTAACTTCCTGCGAATGTTTTACGCCAAGCACTTGGGCTAACGTGAAAACGTTGATTAAAATGTTGCCTAAATGACGTTGCAGTCTGAAAACCAACCATTTCAGACACTTTTTCTACAGAAAGTCTTGTACTTTCAAGAAGCTCAAGGCTACGTTGCAGACGAGTGCTTACAAGCCATTTTCCAAATGACATACCGGTAGCGTTGTTGAAATGCCGAGTAAAGGTACGGCGACTCATAAATAATTGGTCTGCTAAATCAGCAATGGAATATTGTTTGTCGAGGTTTTCACGTAAATAATCCAGTAACCGATTGACCTCTGCATCTTGAGTTGATTTTGGGATAGGTTGTGCAATAAATTGTGCCTGACCGCCTTCTCTGTGTGGCGGTACAACCAAGATGCGCGCAACTTTATTCGCTGTTTTTGTCCCATAAAAAGACCTCACAATATACAAGCAGCAGTCTAAAGCAGCGGCTGTACCTGCAGACGTGACTACACGGTCGCTTTCAACATAAAGTGCATTCGTATTTAGCTTTATATTTGGAAAACGAACAGTAAAATCATCCTCTGCCATCCAATGAGTAGCAGCTTCTTTTTCATCTAATAACCCTGAGTAGGCTAATGCGTAAGCACCATAGCAAAGCCCCACGACAGTAGATCCTCTTTCATGAGCTCTAACCAATGCTTCAGAAATATTAGAAGCAGGCGTACTGTCTAGGTCATGCCACCCAGGGATGACAACTATATCTGCCAACTCAACGAGTTCTAATCCACCATCAGGCTGAACTGTCATCCAATTGTCAGAGTGTTGTGGCTTACCATCAATTGACACTATCTTTAAGTCAAAAATGGGTTTGCCATCTGGCTGCATCGAAAAAACAGCTTGAGGCACAGCGACATGAAACACGCTGAAGTGAGGGTAGAGAATCAAAGCGACAGTTGGTACTTGCATGTGCAAAGTGCTCCCAAGTGGATCGTCATATCATTATTTGGCCCAATTGTTTCGACATTTGTCACTTGGGTCAATATTCCCTCTCGTAAATACCGAAGATAATGTCTCATATTAATCAACCGCCAAAGAGATACATTATGAAAAACAAAGCTATCACCATCCTACTTACCTTAGGGCTTGCAACCATAATAAATAGCACCAATGCACTAGCTGAATCGGCTCCAACGCTGCATGCAGAACCACAGCAGATTCACTTTCAGCATATTCGAAATGCAACATCTAAACTCACTTATGGTGACACAACATTCTTAATCGACCCTATGCTGGCAGAGAAAGATACTTATCCTGGTTTTGCCGGTACTTACCGTAGTGAAATACGTATACCAATGATCGATTTACCCATGTCAGCTAAAGTTGTAATTGACAATGTAGACGCTGTTATTGTCACTCACACACATCTTGATCATTGGGATGATGCAGCACAAAGTGTAATACCTAAAACGATGCCTTTATTTGTTCAAAATGAAGAGGATGCAAATACTATTCGCGCTCAAGGCTTTAAAGATGTGCGCGTGTTAGGAATTAAAACTCAGTTCAATGGCATTAGTTTAACCAAAACGGGTGGGCAGCATGGCACGGATGAAATGTATGCAATCCCAGCGTTAGCTAAAGCACTAGGAGAGGCTATGGGCGTCATATTAGAGGCTGACAACTACAACACTGTTTATTTTGTCGGTGATACTATTTGGCGCGATGAAGTGGAGGATGCGTTACATAAATTTAAGCCTGAATTCGTTGTGCTTAACACTGGTGATGCTCGAATGGAAAATCTTAAAGGCTCAATTATCATGGGGAAAGAAGATACGGTAAGGGCTATTAAACATGCTCCTCAAGCGAACATTATTGCTGTGCATATGGATACGGTTAATCACGCAGCATTGACTCGTAAAGAGCTCAGGGAGTTCGTGGAAGAAAAAGGCATAGAAAAACAAGTATTAATTCCTGAAGATGGTGAATCGTTGAAATTGTAATGTAGTCCACCTTATCGTTTCCCTGCAATGACATAAGAATGTAGTGGTCAAATTTAGTTGGCCACTACAAATGCTGAGGGTAAATTTTTCGGAAGGCTGGACGCTGAAATTCCAGCAGATGTGTTTGATAAAATTGCGATAGCATGGTGCAGAAAGAGAAAGAGAAAGAGAAAGAGAAAGAGAAAGAGAAAGAGAAAGTTGCAAGGTGCTTTAGGTGGTCCAGTTGGTTTGGAGCCTGGGAGTCCAGGCCGTCATTGGGCCTGATTTATATATTATATAAGCAAGAGTGAATTTATGAACTATTTTGAAGAGGACCCCTTCTAGGTAACGTAAACCTGGAGGGTGTATGAAAAAGCTAAAATCACATTACATACAGACTATAAATGAGGAACATTCAAAATATTTATGGTGGCGATATCCCACTATTCGTAGCGGTTTACATAAATATTTTAGTACTAAACAAGAGAAAAGTTTTTACTTTATGCATTTGATTGAATGCAAGGGGTATCCAGTTAAACTTCGTGCTGCTCGTGGGAAACTGCTAGCAGATTCTTGGGATGATTACCCTTCACATGTCTTTGATGTAGCAAAAAGTTGGAAGCATAACTCAAAAAGAAAGCACCAATATTACCGTTTAGGTTGATAGTACTATAAGGTCATCAGCCCTAAAAAAGAGAGGTAATAAAGTTGCATACTAAAACCATCGTCATTATGCTCGATTAACGAGCTAATATCGGTGGTTTTTTTATGGCTTCACGATTAAAGGGCTGCTCAGAGCAGCAATTTGCCAAATGGATAAAGGAAGGTCGAGGTAGTGGCCTGCATGCAGACTACAAACCTTGGTTAACTGTTAGGGATTTTCCATCTTTAGGGCGTGTTCATCGTGTATTTGGCCACAAATCACAAAGAACCCATCACCTGTTTTCCGATCTCGAGCTTTCAGTATTCCTTATGCTGGAGTGGCACTGCGAAGTCACCCAGATCCGCGAGCAATTTCCGCTTGAGCGCGATATCACCCGCCAACTGGCGAGCGACGCTGGGATCAAACATCCAAATATCGCGGGTATTGATCAGTACATGTCGTCGGATTTTTTGGTCGATTCTACCGATGAAGAAGAGTCAAGGTTTGTATTGCAGGCAAAGCATTCCTCGGCTTTGAGTGATGTGAGAACTGTCGAAAAAGTTGAACTCGAGCGTCTCTATTGGCAGGAGAAAACCTTGCCTTGGTATCTGATAACAGAACAAAACGTGCCTGATGTGGTGACTAGAAACATCAAATGGCTCTATTCGGCACAAAGGGAAGAAACTGAGGACGTAGAGTTGGCACTGCAGCAGATCGAATTCTATGCTCATCATTTCAAAAAGAATCCTAATAAGACGGTACTCGCCTTGTGCAAGGAATTGGATGCGGCTTACGATCTGCCGCTCGGCGAATCGCTTTACGAAGTAAGGTGCTTGCTGGCCAAGCGCTATTTCTCCTTCGATATCTTCATTCCGACCACCAAACTCAAGGCGTGTGATTTGAACGCTGGAGAGCTAGGTTTTATCAGGGAGGCATACCTTGTTTCGAATCAATGAGGTTCTTAAGTTTGGTGAGCGCAGATATCGAGTTCTGCAGCAACTCGGCGAGTATTTGGTATGGATAGATATCG
The DNA here is from genome assembly GCF_025654465.1 of Shewanella sp. SM101. Lineage (NCBI taxonomy): Bacteria > Pseudomonadati > Pseudomonadota > Gammaproteobacteria > Alteromonadales > Shewanellaceae > Shewanella > Shewanella sp. SM101. The sequence goes on along the minus strand of NZ_JAKKRH010000025.1, from coordinate 9,614 downwards.
ATGACGCATCTGCTTTTCCTGAATTAATATTGACGAGCGAACTGATAAGGGCAATTGATCAGGAAAATCTTGAACGTATAAATGATCCGTATAAAGAACTTTCCTTCGAAACACCTATTGAAGGTGGTGTTGCTAGAACCAAGCGCGATACAAACTACGCATTAATTAAACCATTGCTTGCTCTACCAGACTTTTATAGGCCTCAAAGCCGCGGGGCGGTTATCAAAGGCATCCTTGCTGAGCATGGTTCAACTAAACAGACGCTATATCGGCTGGCACGTCGTTACTGGCAGCGTGGGCAGACGCCGAACGCTCTATTACCTGATTATAAAAATTCCGGTGGCAAGGGCAAACGCCGGGTGGCCAAGGATAAAAAGCTTGGGCGTCCGCGTAAATATGAGCCAGGAACCGGGGCTAAAATTGATGAATTTATTGAACGTCTTTTTCGTATCGCAATTGACCGTTATCTCTTGAAAGATAAGGGCCATTCGTTCCCTTATGCTCATCGTCGTTTCGAGACTCTGTATTTAAATTATTTTCCTGATACGCCTCAAGAAGAATTGCCCAGTAACTGGCAGATGATGCACTTCTACAAGCGCGAGTATTCTCAACCTGAAAAGCTAAGAAAGCGTGTGTCGAACGTTGAATATAATAAAGATATCAGGCCCCTTCATAGTACTGCCAATACTCAAGTGCTTGGACCAGGATCTCGTTACGAGATAGATGCCACCATAGCTGATCTTTATCTTGTATCAGATAGTGAGAGGGCAAACATCGTCGGCCGTCCCGTTGTTTATATGGTTATTGATGTGTTCAGCCGAATGATTGTTGGTTTCTATATTGGTTTTGAAAATGCCTCCTATGCTGCAGCTATGCAGGCTTTGTTTATGGCTGCTACCGATAAAACGTCATACTGCAAAGCGTTGGGTTTTGATATTGCATCGGAGGATTGGCCTAGTGTAGGCCTACCGGATGCCATTCTAGCTGATAGGGGTGAGCTACTAGGTCATCAGATTGAGAATTTAGAGAGCAATTTTGCAGTCAGAATAGAAAATACGCCGCCCTACCGAGGTGATGCAAAAGGTATTGTTGAACGTAATTTCAAAACTATTCAGGCTTCCTTTGGTCCGTTTGTACCAGGTTATGTCTCGGGTACTATGGTAAAAAAACGAGGTGGAAACGACTATCGGCTAGACGCGAAGCTAACGGTAAAAGAGTTTTCTCAGATCATTATCTCATCAGTGCTTTATCATAATCAGTACGCAATACTTGAAAAGTATGACAGAGATTCAGATATGCCGACTGATCTGTCTACAACCCCTATTCACTTGTGGAACTGGGGTTTACAGCATCGAACCGGACGCTTGCACCAAGCTGATGAAGATGCGCTTCGTATCGCCCTTTTTCCAAGAAAAACGGCCACTTTATCTGAGTTGGGAGTTTGCCTATTCGGTATTTACTATACGTCTTCTGAATTGCTGCAGTTGGGTTGGACGCATAGAGGGAAGGATGTGAAGCGTCCAGCCAATATGGAAGCTGCTTACGATCCACTTGTTGCCGATAGAATTTACCTTTTTCCTGAAAAGGGTAATAACAAGTATTGGGTATGCAACTTGGCTGACCGATCAAGAGAGTTTCAAGGCGCTTCGTTTTGGGATGTATGGCAACTTCGTGATGAGCAGAAAATGACGACTGGGCAAGCTCGTGTGCAGTCTAAGGCAAAGAAACGGCAACATGAGCAATTTGTCATCGATAAGATAGCTCAAGCGGAGAAGACTGCACCTGATACTTCGGGGATCTCCAATGCGGAGCGGATACGTGCTATCAACGAGAATAAGCGGGAAGAAAAGGCCAGGGAGAGAGCTGAGAAGGCGCACAATCCCGTTACAAAGGATAATAGAAAGCCAGGTAAGGTGATCCACCTTGTAAACCCTGAGCCGGACTTGGATTATCCCGATTATATCGATGAACTGTTTGGGGAGGATGACTGATGTCATTACCAGATAACTTTGTCGAGGCCGTTTACATCGATCCTGGTCTCGAACGCTATCGGGGCAATCCGCTGATAGAGGCTCTGCCGCCGATAATGGATTTACAAGACCTTAAGGTCAAGCTAACAGGTAAGGTGGAGTTCAACCCTAAGGACTGTTATGTAAAGGGACATATACGTGCTCACGAGATTAGTGCTCTACTCGATGATTTTTTTCAGCCACTGTCAATTCACAAGCAGTTAGAAGAGAAAATATCGGTCATGATCCGCGGTGGTTATGTGGGGCGTAATATAGCGGACGGTTCCCTGAATCAGAAGATGCAGGAAGGCTACCAAAGGATTATGTCAGGAGCTACGAACGATTTTCGTTTTACACAATCGAACTCGACGGCAAAGAGCATGTCATTGATTGGCTGTTCTGGTAGCGGAAAGAGTTCGACTATTAATCGTATTCTCGCGACTTATCCGCAAGTCATTTATCACAAAAAATATAACTTCATTCAGATGCCCTATCTGAGAATCGAATGCCCGTCAGATGGCTCGTTGAAGAGTTTATGCCTAAATTTTTTCCGCGAAGTTGATCGTACCCTCCATACTGGGTATGAGGAAAAGTATGCACGCAAACGCCATAGTACAGAAGTCCTGCTTTCTCTTATGGGACAGGTGGCAACACAGCGGGCAATAGGTGTTTTGGTCATAGATGAAATTCAACGATTAACGTTGAAGCGTTCGATAAGCAAAGAAGCGATGCTGGAGTTTTTTGTTGCGCTTGTAAACGTGGTTGGGGTGCCAGTTGTGATGGTGGGTACGCCTAAAGCTAGGCCTATATTTGAAATGGAACTTCAGGCTGGTCGACGCAGTGCTGGGTTCGGTTCGCTGTTTTGGGAGCCTATGCAACAAGGTTTAGTTAAAACAGATCCGACTACAGGAAAATCGAGAAGAACCGAATGGCAGGCATTTACTGACAAGCTTTGGCAATACCAGTGGTTGAGTAATCGTGATGAGGTGTTGAGTGACGAAATTCGCGATTGTTGGTTTGATTTGTCACAGGGTGTAATTGATATAGTCGTGAAAATATTTGTGCTTGCACAGATGCGAGCTATTTCTACAGGGTTGGAGCGGATCACCACTAAATTGTTGCGGACCGTATATGAGCAAGAGTTAAAGCCAGTACATCCCATGTTGGACGCTTTACGTAGAGATGATCCTCAGCTTATCGTTAAATATTCAGATTTACAGTTACCTGGGATTGATAAGCGCCTTATTGAGCTAAGGAGATTAATTGAAGAGCGGCAGGGCGAAAAAGAAAATGAAGCGGCCTTTGCCGGTGATGAGAAAGCTATGCGGCTGAATACCATGTTACAGGCTATGGGATGCGACTCTGCATTGTTGCAGCCACTGATTATTAATGCTTTCAAGCAGCATCCCAATTTGTCTCTTCCTGAGCTAAGCAGAATTATTCTGGACTGGTATTCGAAGCCTTCCGAACCTCCTAAAAAGGTCAAAACTCAGACTATTAAGCCCTCGGATTGGCATACACTGCCTTCCGAAGATTTGAGGTTCAAATTCTCTCAGGCTGGCAAAGGGCGGCTTTACGAAGAGTTGAAATACGGTAAAGAATTGTTCGACGTGCCTAAGTGGCTGAAGAAAGTAGGCTGATATGTTGGGCTTTCCTTTGCCTTATCGCGATGAACTGCTATACAGCACTATTGCGAGGCATGGGAGCCACTGTGGCATAGCTTCGCCGAAGGAGCTGTTATTTGAAGTATTCAGTGATACTAAGATCATTGCTTCGTCAGATTTGCCATCGCACCTACAACATATCGCAGCACTCTATCCTAAAGAACTTGAGATTACACCGCTCGATTTGCTCTATCGAAATACTCTTTTTCCTTTGTATGCATCTTTCGTAGGCGAAATAAAACGGATAGCTCTAGTTAAGGAGCTTACGGCAAACAGTAAAAGTTCTGTTCATCTCTCGGTCGGGGTGGCGGCTTCGCGTATAAGACAGCCTAAATACCTAAGATATTGTCCAGCTTGTATGCTCGAGCAGTTAAGCAAACATGGAGAATGCTATTGGCGGCGCGATTGGCAAGTTGCTGGTTCCGAAATTTGCCTTGTTCATGGCAAGCTCATAGATTCACAAATATTTCGCCACGATGTGCATAGGCATGAGTTTTTAGTCGCTGATTTGACTATCTGCCCTCAGGTTGAACAGCTTCAAGGTGAATGGCAATACAACTTGCTTGCTGAAAGTATTAATGACTTATTGAACCTAGGTGTTGTGCTTGCACCAGAGTTCTCACAATGGAGTCTTTGGTACGCCAATCTAGCAGCTAACCATTTATGCACTCGTGGCTCTTTTATACGTCATGACCTTATCCGTGACAAAGTCCTCAGTTTTTGGGGCACAAACTGGCTTTCCCGATATGGGCTAATGCCAAATGATGACGAAGCTAATTGGCTTAAAAGTATATTTCGTAAACACCGTAAGGCTTTTAGCTACTTAGAGCATTTAGTTGTACTTCATGCCTTCTTAGAACCTAGATGGAAGCTGGCAAGTGTCATCGATACTGTTATGCGGCTCAAGCCAGATAAGAAAAAATCGAGCAAGATACTGAGTGGAACAGATAAACATTTACTGAATGAATGTCGCAATCGATGGCGAAAAGCCATAGAAATACAAGGAACCAAGCAAGCACGCCTCAATGGTTTTGATGATCTTTACGCTTGGCTTTATCGTCGTGACAGAGATTGGTTACTCAAAACAAATCAGGTTAATCAAATGCCGCAACCAAAACATAAAGCAAAAGTTGACTGGCAGAGACGAGATCGAGATACAGTTAAAAAGCTGATACGCATTCGTGAATTGAGCGAGTTACTGCAGGATATGCCCAGACGTTCAATAAACTGGTATCTAAACCAGCTTGAGCATAAGGCTAGTATTGAAAAACACTTGAAACTACTTCCGTTGTGCAGATTGTTTTTTGATCGTTATTGTGAAAATATCTTTGAATATCAAATAAGAAGAATAACCGGAACAGTTATATCTCTTATGTTGGATGACGAGCCGCTCAAACGCTGGCAAGTTTTGAGAAAATCAGGACTTAGCGAAGAACGCCTCACCGAACAAGCAAGTCTATTTCTAAAGGAAATTATTGGGATTTGAACGGTACAACGCATCTTAAGGGATTTAAAGACGATACTTGGATCAATGGTATCGGTGATCTATTCCGTAAAAAGGATAGTAAACAATGGGGAATTAACCTCAGTATTTATCCAAGTAAAGATAACGGCCCTGATGCAATTATCCTTTCTAATGCACCTATCCTTATACGTAAGCACATCATTAATCCGACCAAAGACTATTATCGTAAAGATTTTGAAAAGACGATTAAAATCTCTACAACCAGTAATTGGCAAGTTGATAAGCTCGAAAATTGTCCTGCTCTTGAAAGACGATTACCCAAGGAATTAGGTCAATACTGTTTTGTGTTTCAACTGACTGACGGAACTAGGGTGTACCTACCTCAGTTTGAGTTGGCGCGAGCATTATTCTTCCATAATGCCTATTTAGCCCGTTCTTCGGTAGTTCACGATCTATTGAGTAATGAGTTTTCCCTTGAGCAAGATGGTGATAAGACCATCATCAATGTACTGGAAACTTTTTCTGGAAACTGGGAGTTATTCAATGATTATGGTTATCGTCGATTAATCGCTTGGTTGCTGATGGACAAAGATGCTAGGCCTTCATATGAGAGTATCGGCAATTACCAATTGAACGATGGATACGATGTGGGGCAATACCGGCGTTGGGCCTTTAGGTTTAACCCTCCTGCGCTAAAAGGAGCTAAGTTGAAACTGAAGGGGCATTTTGATCTCAAGACTAATACCCTGTTTGTCTATGAAATATCCAGCATTTTAAATATACCTACCGATCTGCCGGAATATATCGAATTTTTCAGCCCCAAATTTTATTCCCAAGTAAACGGACAGGGCCGAGCAGCCAGAACAGGAGCTGATCGCCCACCTAATCATGATATCGACGAAACCGCAGAGGGAAGTCGTGATAATAAGCCGGTCATGATAAGTGAAAATACTACGGAGTTTGAGTTTGACCGAGCAGTGCAAACATCTAAGGTCAGTAAGAAAAGAAAGTCTGTGGGCCGCGGTAAAAAAGACGCGGAGGAACCAAGTGAAGCTTCTAGCGATGTCAGTACTGAAGAGCAGGGGCCAAACGGTGATCTACCGAGTGCTGAATGGGATAATTTGAAAGAGCAAACGGACGATGCTCATCTGTATTTAGACAAATTTACTAGCTACTTTGCGATGTTGGATCTTCTGGAGAAAAAGCATGGCTGTGAGGTCGTAAAATATCCACTTAGAAAACTGCCTGCCATTGGTAAATGCAAAAGGCATATTCTGGAAACGGACGGTAACCCTAGATGCTTGTCGGTCACTCATATCACTGTAGAAACAACTGGTTATTACCTATTGGAGGTTGATACATCTGATTCCAGTAAGGCGTTGTCGACAAAAGTAATCCGTGCCAGCGCAATTGGTGACATAGAGTCACACCTATATGAGATAGAAAAGCAATTGCTAAAGGCTTCCTTGTCTTGGCCTAAGGAGCATTTAGACAAGCTTGTAGGGGCGGGAAACCACTCATGGATACCGCACCAGAAGTCAAATAAAGCGGGAGCGTTGACCCCAGAGGACATTGAAAAATGGGCAAGTCGAATATACGTATCAATTGTTTAACGTGCTGATTTGTAGGCTTTTATCATTTCAACTAAAGCATTGCGTATATGTTTATGCTTATCTCCGTCTAATCTTGATACCTCATTAATCAGATCCAACAAGCTTTCATCTCCTTGTTCACTAGAATTGATTATATTCATGCAGTGAATATATATTTCTGTGGATGGTTTGCTATCACCTGATATGTATTTTGATACTTGAGCCTGACTCTTGCCTATTTTTTTCGCAAAACCAGCCTGTTTCAAGCCTGATTTTTTCATGGCAAGCTTTATGACTTCAGGTTCACTTAGTAAAAACATGTGTTTATAGGGTTTGTGGAAATTATGGAAATTATTCTTTAAATGAATTAAAATGTCTAGTTGATATATATGTATTTTCTTCATATTCTTACTGATAGACTACAGGACGTAGTAACTTGGGGTGTATCATGGCTAGAGCTGATTTGGTTTTAAATTTGGTTGAAACGGGAATAAAGGGTGACCTTCCTCGTTTTAAAAAAACAGCAGAAGCAATTGCGGCTGAAGCCAAGGCTCGTCATCATTATCATTTAGCGGATAGGCTAAGAAATATTCTTACAAGCACCGCGACAGTTGAGACTAGAAAATTTACTCATAATGCAGACCTTCAAAATGCATTCTATGAAATTCACGCCCAAAAAACTCTATCAGATCTAACGCTTCCCGATCATGTGATCTCTGTATTCCAAGAGGTAGTTGAAGAGCATGCTCGCAGAGATCTACTTCGTTCCTATAATCTAGAGCCTCGTCATAAGTTATTGTTGTCAGGTCCTCCTGGCAATGGCAAAACAACCTTGGCAGAAGCCTTAGCCAATCATTTGTCAGTCCCTTTCTTTACTGTTAAGTATGAGGGCATTATTAATCGTTTCCTTGGTGAAACAGCACAGCAAATCGATAAGCTATTTGAGCATATAAAAACCCAACGTTGTGTGCTTTTCTTTGATGAGTTTGATGCGATCGGTAAGGAACGCGAAGATGCAAATGACAATGGCGAAATGAAACGTGTGGTTAATTCACTTCTGAAACAAATTGATATGCTGCCAAGCCATGTTGTTGTCGTGGGTGCAACCAACCATGAGTCAATGCTTGATAGAGCTATCTGGAGACGCTTTCAGGTTCAAGTTAATATACCTAGCCCAACTCAACGGATGGCGACAAAGTGGTTTGAAGAGTTTGAAAAACGAATTGGCCATAGTTTAGGGTTGGCTCCAAGCACATTGGCGCGCAAATTATCAGGACTGAGCTTTGCTGAGTTGGAAGAGTTTGCATTAGATGTTCAAAGAAAGTACGTGCTCGGGCTTCCGGACAGTGAAAACAATCTAAAAGAAATTACTTCTCATTGCCTATCCTTTTGGGTCAACCGTTATAAGACTGAAAACAAATAATAACTTATTAGTAGTAAAGGACGTTGCATATGGATATGAAGCCGATTCTTACCTTTAACAAACCCAAAACGGATGGAATAAGAGGGAAATTGCAAGGGAGGGGCGGTGCTCCAATAACTCCGGGAGTGGGTGCACAAGCTGCGCGCATTATTCCAAAAGTAGAACGTTTAGAGAAGCACTTCGCAGAACATATTCAACTTTCTTATTCACCTGAAGGTATGCAGCCTGAAAGAGTTCTCGTTCTTGAGGTCGCTGGCGATGTACAGAACTTGGCTGATGCTTTAGCTAAAGTTCAAGGTTTTGAGCTTTTAGCTCAACACATAGTCGACAGAGACTTTAAGGATGATAATTTTTACATTGAGAAGAATGGTAAAATTAAGTCAGTTGTCAAAAATGCTTACTTGGCGATGAGTAATCAAGCTGGGTTACATAAACTCCTTGCTATGTGGAAGCGTTATGTTGCAACAGGCCAAATTGACGCAGGGTTTACACCATTAAGAGATGCATTCTTACAACTCGCAGATATAAGATTTTGGGATACCAAGGATAGGCTGGAAAGCACCTATATTCTTGAAGATTGGCAACATAAATTACAGGATGCAGAGCTAGGATTTGATGAGTCTATTCCTTTTGAAATAGAACTTTGGTATCGACCAACTGGATTTTTAAGAGGGCAAGCTGAAGGACATATTCGAAGTGTCGTCTTAGGGTGTGGTGGAAGTATTTCGAAAAGCTTTGTCCATGATGGGATAGGTTATCATGGTTTACTCGGTTTATTACCTCTAAGTAAAGTGAGGGATGTTGTCGAATCGAGTGGCGCCGCACTGGAATTAATGAGATGTGATGAGGTTATGTTTTTTAGGCCTTTAGGTCAATGTATTACTCCAAAGATTATCACTGCAGAAGAGCAACTCATTACTGATTCAGAACGTTTTGAAGGCCCATCACCGGGATATCAACAACCAGTAGTGGCCCTTCTGGATGGCCTACCTCTATCAAATCATAACGCTTTGAAAGGCATGCTGATAATTGATGATGCTGATGATTTAGAACAGTTTTATCAATCTCCTTCAGAGCAGGTTCATGGTACAGCAATGGCTTCTATAATCATTCATGGTGATTTAAATAATCGCCAAGAAAGACCATTAGAGCTCCCGTTGTATGTACGGCCTATACTTGCGCCTGAGCATACTCAAATGGATGGAATGTAGTGGCACACTAATTTTGGCCACCTAAATAGAGGTGATATTATTACCTCGTAGATGACTTTAGGTGAACACATGAGATCGACAACCAGAAAAACATTTAGTGCTGAATTCAAACTTGAAGCAGCCCAATTAGTCCTCGATAAAAACCATAGCATCATCGAAGCTGCAAAGGCGATGAACGTAGGTAAGTCCACTATGGATAAATGGGTGAGACAGTTAAAACTAGAACGCCAGGGTGGCACACCACACACCA
>NZ_JAKKRH010000024.1:0-82465 GCF_025654465.1 Shewanella sp. SM101 | reverse complement strand
AATGGCGAGTACTGATGGCGCTCTACAAGCCAAGGGCGCACAAAGGCAAAGAGGCACCAAATATGAAGTGGGCCTATCAGTCTCTGGCGAAATTAGGCGGCTTTAATGATAGCAAGCGCACGGGAATGGCTAGCTGGACCACGATTTGGGAAGGATGGGATGATCTTCAGGCTCAAGTAAAGGGCTATCGATTAGCCAAAGCCCTTTTTGAAGCCGGAAAAACGCTATGAGATCTGATCAAGAGACAGGCCCTTGACTGCCTTGGCGAAATTATAAGCGATGACAATCTTAAACATTTACTATTAAAATCTCATATAACCAATACCAAATTTTAACCAAAAGAAAGGAAGTTAATATGTTCGCACCACAAGGCTCGGCTCAATTTATTAAAGTCAATGTTAATCTAGAAAATGGCGAACCTGTATTTATTTATACAGATGCTAATGGTGAACAATGCCAAGGGGATGTGACTATCACCCAAGCTGGTACTGTTACCTACTTGCTAAATGATCAAACAGGAAAAGGTTTAAAATTTGTTGGGGTCGGCTTTGTTACCCCATTCGATGATATTGTCGATGCGGTAACCATCAGCAGCGATGGTATGTTAGTACAACTCGTCGATCTAGATAGAACGTCGGGAACTACTAAGTTCCAATTTGTATTGAGCAATACTACTAATACCTTACTGATATTAAGTCCTGATCCAGAAATTATCAATCGTCCTCAAAACTAATCGAAATGCCCAACCTTTAATCGGGCTGGGCAGTTTCTACACCCGAAGAAAAGGGGAAAAGCGGGGACAGCCATGTCTTTTTGTGCTTTGTCCCCTCTTATACTAGCCTTTACATTATCTTGATTGCGTCTGTTTGGAGCAGATGATGACCCCGGCCAGAAGAATGCTTATCGATGCTAATACAACGCCCTTCTATCATGTGATAAATCGCTGTGTCAGAAGGGCTTTTCTGTGCGGTGAGGATAAACTCACAGGCCGCAGTTATGAGCATAGACGTGACTGGATTGTCGATAAAATCAAAGCATTATCCACCATCTTTAGACACTAAAATCCTTTGCGCTTGCCGCTTAAAAGCGGAAAAGCGGGGACAGCCATGCCTTTTTGTGTTTTATCCCCTCTTATACTAGCCTTTACATTATCTTGATTGCGTCTGTTTGGAGGGATGGAAAAGCGGGGACAGCCATGCCTTTTTGTGCTTTATCCCCTCTTATACTAGCCTTTACATTATCTTGATTGCGTCTGTTTGGAGCGGATGATGACCTCGGCCAGAAGAATGCTTATCGATGCTAATACAACTCCCTTCTATCATGTGATAAATCGCTGTGTCAGAAGGGCTTTTCTGTGCGGTGAGGATAAACTCACAGGCCGCAGTTATGAGCATAGACGTGGCTGGATTGTCGATAAAATCAAAGCATTATCCACCATCTTTTGTATCGATATCTGCGCCTATGCGGTGATGAGCAATCACTATCATTTAGTGCTTAAGATTGACGTGGAGAAGGCTAAATCGTTAACGCAAAGAGACATTATCAGTCGCTGGTGTCAAATCACCAAAGGCCATGCTATTGCCACTAAATATATGAATGGTGATGCATTAATCGACGGTGAACGCATGTTACTCGATGCCTTAATTGCCGAGTGGCAAGAGCGATTAAGCAGTATCTCTTGGTTTATGCGATGCCTAAATGAAGAGATTGCCCGTAACGCAAATCGAGAAGATGAGTGCAAAGGTGCCTTCTGGGAAGGCCGTTTTAAATCCCAAGCACTGTTAGATGAGCAAGCATTACTGGCGTGTATGATGTACGTTGATTTGAATCCTATTCGAGCTGGCATTGCCGATTCTTTGCAATCCTCTGATTTTACATCAATTCAAAAACGTCTAAATGCACTTTCCCCTAACAGCATCACACCACTGATAACCAAAACCCCAGTAGATAACTCTCAGCCAACACCAGATAAATCCCTCGCAAAATTTGATGGTGCAACGCACCTTCATCGACAAACGGGCATCCCCTTTCATTTTGCCGATTATCTGGAACTTATCGATTGGACGGGTCGCGCGATTCGCCATGATAAAAAAGGATTTATCGATAACCAGCGACCTAAACTGCTTAATGAGTTAGGGATTGCATCCGATGCATGGTTACTTTCAGCCAAAGAGTTTCGCCGACAGTTCAGTGGCATAAGCGGTCGATGGGATGCGATGTGTGCATTTAAACACAAGCAAGGTGGCAAATGGTGTCGAGGGAAATCCCATAGCCAAGCACTACATCCGGAGCAAATTAATGGACTTACATTGCGTTAAATTGCCCTAACAACAAATATTCGACTCAGTCGTAATGCTTAAGACTTGTGGCTATTTAACCTGAACTCGGGATAAGAAATGTTGAACTAATAGCCCTCCAAGTGATCGGATCTTTCGACCAAGAGAAACCCCATCACACCGGAGGGCCTATGCATAAATTAGTGGAAGTGTTTTGCGATGTCGATGATTTTTTGGCTGTTTTCATTCCAGAATGGGAAAAAACGCTGTTAACCGATGGCACACGCAAGCGTCAACGCCCTGGCCGTATGACGATGAGCGAAGTGATGACCATCATCATACTTTTTCAGATGTCTCACCACCGTGATTTCAAGAACTTCTACATCGGCTATCTGGCTCATTTCTACAAATCCGCTTTTCCCAATTTACTCAGTTATACCCGCTTTCTTGAGGTGATGCCCACTGCTTTAGTGCCGCTTTGCAGCTACTTTGCCAGCCTTAAGAGTGACCCCACTGGCATCGAATTTGTAGATTCAACCAGCATCAAAGTGTGTCATAACCTACGTATTCATCGCCATAAAACCTTGGCGGGGCTGGCGTGCAGAGGTAAAGGCACCATGGGGTGGTTCTATGGCTTTAAGCTGCATTTGATTGTGAATCATCAAGGCGGAATAGTGGCGGCCAAAGTGACCCCAGCGAATGTACATGACACAAAACCGGTGAACGAGATGGCGCACAGTGATATGAATAAACTCTATGCAGATAAAGGGTATATCAGTAAAGCGCTGTCTAGTGAATTGCTGGAGAAAGGCGTAAAGTTGGTGACGAACGTGCGTAAGAATATGAAAGCGAAGGCGATGTCATTGTGGGATAGAGCGATGCTGTCGAGACGTTTCATCATAGAAACCATCAACGACCCGTTAAAAAATATCTCTCAAATAGAGCACTCAAGACATCGCAGTGTGCATGGTTTTATGCTGAATATGATTGAGGGACTCATCGCCTATCAATTGAAAGACAATAAGCCACAACTGAACCTCACTAACGGGGAGTTTAATGCTATTGCAGTTATGGCTTGTTAAACCGATCTCAGGTTATTTAGCCCAAATTTTGTGAGATGTAAGCAAGCGCCCAACTAACTATCCTACCTAATCGCTGACAAAACGACTCAGAAGGTAAAATTTAAAACATTTAAAATCAACAAATTACACCAGAAGGTAAGCAGAAGGTATCTTTTCTTTGCGAAGAATAAAGTCATCATCAGAAAAGCGCTTAGCGCAGATGACATTAGGTTCACGGAGAATGATAACAATGACAAGCTCACCTAAACAGACTCGCTCACAACATCCATTATCACTTGTGGGTGAAGACAATGGCTTACAGTGTACTGCGCAGCAAGGCTTGGTCGAGCCCGCATTGCCGTTAACCTTCTTCGAACATGCCTCGATTGAAACGATTCAACAGTTTATTCAGCATCTGACTGAACCGGTGATTATCGTCAATGCCCAAGGTTACATTTACTTTAGCAACATCAAAGGTGCTGACTTACTGACGTGCCCACAGGCCAGTTTGAAGGGACAAGATTGGCGCAACTTTTTGACCGAACACCATCAAGCTCGCTACGACAATCTGCTGAGCAATGATATTAAATTAGGCAAAAATTGCGGTATTCCAGTGCAGCACTGCGCCGAAGAAATCACCCTCATTACTGCCTCAGGCAAAGCAAAAGATGTCGAGCTCTCCATTTCCTACATCCCCAGCCATGAACCTCTGTTTGTGATGATGATGCACGATTTGACGCAGCACAAAGCGGAAAATCAAAAGCTACGTAAATTGGCCGCCACAGATTCACTTACTGGGCTGGCGAACCGCCGATATTTTGATGAAATGCTGCATCACTATTGGGAAGAATGTACAGGTAAGCTGCGCCCTATCAGCGTGGTGATTATCGATGTGGATTATTTCAAAGTGTTCAACGACCAATTCGGCCATATCCAAGGCGACGAATGCCTACGTAAGATTGCCAAAGTGATTGCTGACATAGTGCCGATAGAAATTGGCCTGGCAGCGCGTTACGGCGGTGAAGAATTCGCGCTAATTCTGCCAAGCCACAATGCCAAAATGGCACTCACCATTGCCCAAAAAGTACAGCAAGGGATTAATGACCTGCGCTTTACCGAGCAAGGCTTGCGCGACTATGTCTCTGTGAGCGCGAGCCAAGGGATTGCGAGTGAAATCAATGGCCAGTTCCGTACCTCACTCGCCATGCTGTGCGCCGCCGATACTGCATTGTACCGCGCCAAAGCCGATGGCCGTGACAGGATCAATACGTCGCTTTAATCCCCATTAATTGGCGACTTATTTGCCCGCGGCTTAGTTATCCGCGATGGATCAACAACGGGATTAATGACCTCAGTAGGCGCTTTAGCGCATTGAGGAAAACACGCAAAGCACACGAAAGGACGCATGAATATGGACAAGCTTGAGGCATCAAGAAATATACGGGCAGTGATTGAAAAAAGCTTACCCGTGAGCACGTCACCCCTTGCCATATTCACTTACCAGTGTTGGTTGAAAACCAGCGCAGGTGGGCGTGTGTTCCATTATAAAACCGATCGAGAAGATACCTATTTCGCGGTGGATATTAATTCACTTGGGCATATTGAATGCGTGATTAATACCACCTTACTGCGGGTTGAAGCAATATCAACCTTAGGTGGACTTAACGACGGTCAGTGGCACTTATTGTCTATCTGCCATGAATACCATGAAATCAGTTGTTATGTGGATGGTGAAATTACCCATACACAACTCAATAACCTGTCACTGGTTGCCGACAATGAATTTTTAATTGAAAACGTGTCTTTACCGAATCATCGCGATACACATTTCGATGGTGAAATATTTGGCATCACCTTGCTCAATCGATTACTAACCCGAACTGAAATCGTTGACTATTACCGTAATCCAGCGCAACAAAAATCGATTAGCGAAAATAACCTTTACATTTATCAGCATCAAGATGCACATAATATTCGTGGTGAAAACTTTATTCCACTTAAAAGACAAAAAGTGCTGCTGGTCATATTTAATGATACTGAACATCAATTCATAAAAACCACTACGGATAGCAACACCTATAATCAACAACTGCCTAAGATTATTCCGCCCCACGAACGCCGAGCCTATATTATTGAATGTAACTATAACACTTGGCCTAATTTTAGTTATTTAGTGAATTACACGGCGAGTAATCAAGCGGATATTACACTCAATATTGAAGTGTTTAAATCGCTGACGGCCTATCGCTCGAATATTAAAGTCACCGTCGCAAATGAACTGGAACGGGATTGTTTGATTATTCAATCAACCGAAGAAGAATTAAGTGCTGAAGTGCGGATCAGTGAAAACTTAGTGATCACTCAAGCCAAAAACTTTGTTAATTTTATCAATGAAGTTCGCGCACACATTCCGGCCGACAATATTATTACCGGTGGCCATTATTATAGTGAGCAGCAACTCTCGGTCAGCACAGGTAAGCAAATGATTGCCTATCAACAGGCTTGCCAACTGTTCAACCGCAGATTACAAAAAAAACCACTGGCGATAATCAAATGCACGTCAACTGAAGAAGTCAAAATCGCCTATAAGGCGGCCATCGATTATAACTTGCCAATCAGCGTGCGCTCAGGTGGGAATGATCACGAAGGTGAAAGCACTGAAACCAATACCATAGTGTTGGATCTGCTGAAGATGGATAGCCTCACTTTAGATCCCATCACAGGTATTGCGGCCATTGGCCCAGGCAATCGCTTTATCAATCTCACCACTGCGCTTGCCAAACAAGGCGTGATGATCCCCCATAGCACCTGTGGCAGTGTTGCCATAGCGGGATTTATTATGGGCGGTGGCTCAGGACCTTGGACCCGCAAACACGGCATGTGCTGCGAATCCCTATTACAGGCAGAAATCGTCCTCGACATTGGTGAAACTCAAGTCGTCTCTGTTGCCAATAAACCTGAGTTACTCTGGGCGCTTAAGGGTGGTGGTGGGTTAAGTTATGGCATTGTGACCCGCTTTTTTGTGCAAACCTTTCCACTACCGCCTTGCCTTATCAAGTTTGAATTAGAATGGAATTGCTACGATAAACAAACCCATGAACTTATTGAGCACACCCCAACTAAAGACATTTTACAGCGCTGGGAAGCCATCATAAATGCCGAC
Source organism: Shewanella sp. SM101 (assembly GCF_025654465.1). Taxonomy (NCBI): domain Bacteria; kingdom Pseudomonadati; phylum Pseudomonadota; class Gammaproteobacteria; order Alteromonadales; family Shewanellaceae; genus Shewanella; species Shewanella sp. SM101. The sequence continues at coordinate 75,965 of NZ_JAKKRH010000024.1, read as the reverse complement.
AGCACTGGCTGTTTGATTGGCACTAATCTCAAGATTAATGCCAAAAATTTACCCGTAGAACAACACAAAACACTCGACATAGACACTGACTCAATTACGCATAACTGCTTGATGTATGGTTTTTGGGAGGGCAATTCCGCCAGCCTAAACCACTTTATCCAGACACAATTTAATGAATTTGGCCTAGTCCCCAATGATATTCGCATCGAGGGTATGGGCGGACTCACCAAAGCTTACGGTGAAAACTTAATGCCCAGTTGGGAAAGGGAATCTTTTCATCATCTGCAAGCTGACTTACAAGGCATAAGCCGCTCACCTAATCCAACCGATGTGGATGAACCCGCGCCCCATAAAGTCACCTCGCGCTTAGTGAATCAAACGGGCCTGAGGGACGGTTATAAGCCACTGCTTGAAAGCTTAACCTCTCGCTATGTGCTTGAAGGTAATCGCCAATTGGGGCTATTTACCTATGTTACCCTTGGCGCTATAACTGGTGATTATTATCGCACTATGGGCGAAGAGCAAAAGAGTCGCAGCGCCTTCCCCTACAAGGACAGACAATACACGATTCAATATCAAACTTGGTGGAATAACGCCCTGCAAGAGAAGCAACAATTGCAGGATAGCCAAGTGTTTACCCGCATTAATCGTGCGCTCGATTGGATTGATGCCAGCCGAAACTATGACATCCCCAACACCTCGGGCGCTTTTATCAGTTTCAAAGATAAGGCCATTCCAACAGATGTGTACTTTGACCACAATTACGCTGCGTTAAAACGGATTAAGGCGGCCTACAGCCAAGATAGCTTTAACCATTTCCGCTCACGTAAAAGCATTATCTAAGTTAATACATCGGCATAGCCTAGGGTGAGTTTTTAAGGCAAAATCGACGCCGTCCACGGACGGTGTCGCCCCTTAACTCTCTATTCACTCTGTTGTAGGTTATCTATGCCCAGCTCAGCTTTAGCTATCATTTTTGCCCTATTGGCGGCCATTCTTATGGGCACAATCGGTGTATTAGCGCGCTTTGCCGCCCTGCCCGCCGAACACATTACCTTCTACCGCTTACTGCTCGGTGCCCTATTTCTATTGGCTTATATGCTGCTTACAGGTAAAGGCCAGCAAATTCGCCATAGACCCAGTAAACGTACCTTAGTGAATGGCATTATGCTCGCGGGTTTTATGGCGTTTTACATTGAAGCCATTCAGTACACCCAAATGGCCAATGTGATCATGATTATTTACTTAGCCCCTGTGGTGTCGGCTATTTTCGCCCATTATTTCTTTGCCGAGAAACTCACCCGCTTAAGCATGGCAAGCGTGGTCGTCGCACTAATGGGCTTTATGTTAATGATCCCAACAGGGCCGCAGCAAGCGAGCGATCACACTGAATTATTAGGTTATTTTTATGCCCTACTCGCCTTATTAACCTACTGCGGTTTTATGTTAATCAATCGAAAACCTAGCCTGAGTTCGCCCTATCAAAGCACTTTAGTGCAGCTTAGTGTCGGCGCTTTGTGCCTACTGCCCTTAGTGATAAATGCACCGCTAACGCCAAGTTTGCCGCAAATGGGTTGGTTAATTGCGATTGGATTCTTCCCCGGATTTTTAGCAATATTACTGGCGGTAAAAGCCCTGCGGCAATTGCCAGCAGTCACCTTTGGCACCCTCGCCTATGTGGAACCCGTTATCGTAGTGACGCTGGCATGGTGGATATTTGGTGAAACCTTGAGCCCAATGCAATTAAGCGGTGTCGGCTTGATTATTCTGGCCGGCATTAGCCAAGGCTTTATCAGTCAACGCAAAGTATTGATTACGAGCAGCTAACCAACAACACTTTGCCAAGTAGCTGAAATAATGTGAAGAAAATAGTGTAAGCTCAACAGAGGATTGATTGAACATTGCACCGAAGACGTGCGACTAAGACTTAAGATCAGGAGGTCAAATTGAGAAAGCTACTGTTAGTCATTAGTATATTTTTGCTCAGCGGTTGCTTAGGCATGCCTAAACTGGTTCAACCCGTGAATGATTTTGAGCTGAATAAATACTTAGGTAAATGGTACGAAATTGCGCGCTTAGATCATTCATTCGAAAGAGGCTTAAGCCAAGTTAGCGCAGAATATAGCCTCAGAGACGATGGCGGTGTGATGGTCATTAATCGTGGATTCTCAGCGGCTAAAAATGAATGGAAAGAAGCCGAAGGAAAGGCCTATTTTGTGAATGGGGACTCAGAAGGCTATTTGAAAGTCTCCTTCTTTGGGCCATTTTATGGATCGTATGTGGTCTTCGAATTAGATCATGAAAACTATCAATACGCTTTTATATCGGGACCCGACACAGGTTATTTGTGGCTATTGGCTAAAACCCCGACTGTGCCACCGGAGGTGTTGCAAAAATTTGTTGAAATGTCTAAAGCCCGCGGCTTTGATACCGACAATTTGATTTATGTGCAGCAAGAGTCAGCGCCCTAACGAGTGCCGCCAATGCGCTAAAATCGAGTGCGCGAAAAGCTAATCACTAGAAAAAACGACAGCAAATGGATACAAAAACGCCGCAATGAATCGCGGCGTTTTTATTGATGCTGCATTTAGATGCATGCATTTACACATGCAGCTAAATCACGAATAGCGTTAGACTTCAATGCCTTTGCTGGCAAGGAACTCATCATAAGTGCCTCTGAAATCATTCACGCCTGAATGAGTGACTTCAAGGATACGGTTTGCCAGAGACGATACGAATGCACGGTCATGACTCACGAAAATCAAGGTCCCTTCGTACATTTCCAGCGCGTTGTTCAGTGATTCAATCGATTCCATATCCATGTGGTTGGTCGGTTCGTCGAGCACTAAAATGTTGGCTTTTTGCATGATGAGCTTGCCGAATAACATACGACCTTTCTCACCACCAGACAGCACTTTGACTGACTTTTTAATGTCGTCAGAGCCAAATAACATACGGCCTAAGATGCCACGTACCGATTGGTCGTCATCTTCTGGCTTGCGCCATTGGCTCATCCACTCGAACAGCGTCATTTCGTTAGCGAAATCAGACTCATGGTCCTGTGCATAGTAACCAATGTTAGCGTTTTCAGACCATTGGATAGTACCTGCATCCTGCGGGATATCATGGATTAGGGTACGTAACAGGGTTGTTTTACCGACGCCGTTTTCACCCAATACCGCAATGCGCTCGCCCACTTCAACAATTAAGTTTAAGTCTTTGAATAACGGAGTGTCGTAGCCTTTAGTTAGGTTTTCAATCACTAAGGCATTACGGAACAATTTCTTCTCTTGCTCGAAACGAATGAAGGGGTTCACACGGCTAGAGGCTTTTACTTCATCTAACTTAATCTTGTCGATTTGACGGGCACGTGATGTGGCTTGTTTCGCTTTAGAAGCGTTAGCCGAGAAGCGTGCTACGAAGGTTTGCAGTTCAGAGATCTGGGCTTTTTTCTTCGCATTATCAGACAATAAACGCTCGCGAGCTTGAGTCGCTGCTTGCATGTATTCGTCGTAGTTACCTGGGTAAACGCGCAGTTCGCCGTAGTCTAAGTCAGCCATGTGCGTACAGACTGAGTTTAAGAAATATCTATCATGCGAAATGATAACCATAGTACTGCTACGTTGGTTCAACATGTCTTGTAACCAACGGATTGTGTCGATGTCCAAGTTGTTGGTAGGTTCGTCAAGCAGCAGCACGTCTGGATCAGAGAACAGGGCTTGTGCTAACAATACACGCAGTTTTAAACCCGGTGCGATTTCAGACATCAAACCAAAATGGCTGTCGATACCGATACCTACACCTAACAGCAATTCACCGGCACGAGATTCGGCGGTATAACCGTCCATCTCAGCAAAATCCATCTCTAGGTTGGCAACGGTAATGCCGTCTTCTTCACTCATTTCAGGCAAAGAATAAATACGGTCACGTTCTTGCTTTACCTTCCACAGTTCGCGGTGGCCCATGATCACGGTATCGATCAGGTTGAATTCTTCATAACCGAACTGGTTCTGGCTTAATTTACCCAGACGCTCATTCACATCTAACGAGACGTTACCGCTGCTAGGGTCTAGATCACCACACAGGATCTTCATGAAGGTCGATTTACCACAGCCATTCGCGCCGATAAGACCGTAACGGTTACCACCGCCAAATTTAACTGAGATGTTTTCAAACAGTGGCTTAGCGCCGAACTGCATGGTGATATTTGCTGTTGTGATCAAAATGAACTTCCAAATCGAGTAATGTTGGCCGAGCCCGCTGGCGCCGCTTTAAATAAGCATAAACCAAATAACGCTATGCCGAAGGGGTAAAAATAAACGTGGCACTATAGCAGTTTGGGCTAAATTATCAACTACCAAGGCGGATCAAAAGCCAGAGGGAATGCCGAAATCGCCGCACTATGCCTGTATGAGAAGCGTAATTAATTTTACCCTATTGGCTTAGCTTTCAATGTATTCGAGCAGAATGACAATCTGATGACCCTTAGCGTCGCAAAGCTTGCCGACGCTAAAGGCTTATGCAGTAAGTGCTAATGTGGACATAGCCCTAAGCTAACTCAAGATACCCGTTTCAACATTTTAAGTTAGCTTAGGTATCGACAGCTTATAACTTCTGCCGTCTTAAGCGGTTGGCGTTCGTCACCACAGTGAGTGAAGATAAGGCCATAGCGGCGCCCGCGATCACTGGGCTTAATAACATGCCCGTGAGTGGATAAAGCACGCCCGCCGCAACCGGAATGCCTAAACTGTTATACACAAAGGCGCCGAACAGATTCTGCTTAATATTGGTAATCGTCGCCCGCGACAATGCCAATAAGTTAGCAATCACTATCAATTGCTGCGACAACAAGGTGATGTCCGCACTTTCAATCGCCACCTCAGTGCCCGATCCCATCGCGATCCCCACATCCGCGCTCATTAGAGCTGGCGCATCATTAATGCCATCCCCAACCATAGCCACCACATGCCCTTGCTTTTGTAAATCCAGCACATGTTGTTGTTTTTGCTCGGGCAGTACGCCGGCAATCACTTCGGTGATGCCCACTTGGTCGGCCACCGCTTGCGCCGTTTGTGGGTTATCCCCCGTTAACAGCACCACACGAATGCCCCTTTGCAGCATGGCCGCGATGGCTTCTTTGGCATCGGGTTTAATCGGATCAGCCAGCGAGATAGTGGCCACTAACTTGCCCGCTTTAGCGATATAAATCGGGGTTTTACCTTGGTGCGCAAAACTTAATGTCGCGTTAGGATCTAAGGCACTGCCATCGGAATTGACAATCTCCAATGCCGTCATCAAGGCGAAATTACCAATCGCCAGCGATATGCCATCGACCTTGCCCTCAATCCCCTTACCTTGATGGTTCGTAAACGCCTGTGTGTCGGGTAATTGCGGGAGTGATTCCTTGGCATAACTGACAATCGCCCCCGCTAACGGATGCTCAGAGTGCTGCTCAAGGCTTGCAATTTCGCCCAGCAAGGTTTCTTTGTCGGCATCACTCAGTGTTTGTACTAATACAAAGTCAGTGACTTGTGGCTTACCTAAGGTAACAGTGCCGGTTTTATCCAACACCACACAATCGACTTTACTGGCGGTTTGCAACGCCTCGCCATTTTTAACTAACACGCCCATTTGGGCTGCGCGGCCAACGGCCACCATGATAGACATAGGTGTCGCCAGCCCCAGCGCACAGGGACACGCTATGATAAGCACACTCGTCAGCACCACTAACGCATGGCTTAAGGCGGGCGCTGGACCTGCAAAATACCAAATTGCCGCCGCCAGCAGCGCTATCGCCACCACAGTCGGGACAAATACCGCGGAGATCTTATCGGCCAATCGACCTATGGGTAATTTTGACGTTTGTGCCTGTTGCACCAGTGCAATGATTTTGGCGAGCTTAGTATCTTGTTGCCCAGCCGTCACTCGGTAAACTAGGCTGCCATTGCCGTTGACTGTGCCCGCGCTCAGACTGTCTCCCCGATTTTTAAGCACGGGAATAGGCTCACCTGTGAGCATGGCTTCATCGAGTAGGGATTGCCCTGTTTCGACCTCACCATCGAGGGCAACTCGGTCACCGGGGCGCAAACGCAGCTTATCGCCCAGTTTCAACTGACTTATCTCAACCTTTTCATCACCCTTATCCGTAATACGAATCGCAGTAGTGGATTGCAACCCGAGCAGTCGCTGCACTGCTTCGCTGGTTTTGCCCCGCGCTTTGAGTTCGAGTCCATGACCTAAGTTAATCAAACCTAAGATCATCACACTCGCCTCAAAGTACACATGGCGGGTATCCATAGGGAATGCGCTGGGCATAATGACTACCAACATGGAATAGGCCCACGCGGTACTGGTGCCCAGCACAATCAGCGTATCCATGTTGGTGGTTTTGGCTTTGAGCGCCCGCCACATACCTTGATAAAAATGTCTGCCTGTGGTGATGAGTAAAGCCAAAGTGACCAGTCCCATGATGCCCCAGCCTAACTGCAGATTTGGGCTGTTGATCATCATTTCACCGCCCAGCAATCCCCACAGCATCATGGGCACACCCACAACGAGCGCGGCTATAGCTTGGCGCATTCGCAGTCGATACTCGGCGGCATCTTCAAGGCGTTTTTCTTCGGCGGCGACTTTAGCATCAATAACGACCTGCGCCGGATAACCCGCATTCGCCATCACAGCCAAGGCGGTATCAGCGCTCATCTTGCCTTCTACCGTCACTTGCTTATCGGCGAGATTCACACGCACTTCGACGCCATCTTGGGCGGCAAACGCCTTTTCAATTTTTGCGACGCAGCCAGCGCAATTCATATTGGCGACATAGAGTCTGGTCATAGACATGGGAGATCCCTCACTTGATGTTTCACACTATAGGTCTAAGATAAAGTCTCCCATCACTGGAGAGTCAAGGATGAATTTGCTCAATGTGATCACATCGACAATTAATTGTTGGGCGAAATGGGTGATACCATTCAGTTGGAAAAATAGAGGTCAGAATGAAGATAGGTGAAGTGGCGAAACAAACGGGCTTAAGTGTTAAGAGTATCCGTTATTACCATGATATTGGTTTAGTGTGCGGCGAGCGCAATGGGGCGGGTTATCGAGTTTATCGCCATCAAGATATTGAAGCACTTAAGTTTGTGCATCAATGTCGCGACTTAGGTTTTAGACTAGAGGATTGCAAATCCTTGCTTGGTCTTAAGGGCAATGAAAGCCGTAATGCCGAGGACGTTAAGCAGCTTACCCAAACGCACCTTGCCTATGTCGAAGAGCAAATCAATAAGTTACAGCAGCTTAGGTCGCAATTGCAGCACATGGTGACCCAATGCCAAGGCGGCGATCAGCCCCACTGCGCCATTATCGACAGCCTAAGTCACGAGACTCATGGCAGCCTCGAAAATCACAAGAGCCAGCAAAATGCTGGCTCTGAGTGTTGCGGTAAAAGCCAATCGCGATAGCGATGGCCAAGTTCAATAACGGTAAATACCGCGTTATTGTCTTCTCACTATGGTTGGCTTTAGCGCCGCGGCGTTATCCAGTACCAGTGTTGCAAGCTTACCCGCTGGGGTAAAGTTAAACACTTGCCCATAAAATGCCAGCTCAGTTTCTAATCCTGCGGCCTTGTGCTCAGGTTTCCAACCGCCGTGGGGTTCATCCTGATAAGCGATATAAGCCGTGGGTACGCCTCTCACTTTCAACGCCTCATAAATCTGCCGCGACTGCTGTGGTGGTACGATTTGGTCACGTAATCCTTGAAAAATTAATAAAGGCTCATTCAATCCTTCAAGGTGATGCAGGGGCGACAGTTCCCTATAGCGGGCTTGATTTTCACCATAGGGGCCGATGAGCAGATCTAAGTAGCCAGTCTCGAATTTATGGGTACTCTTGGCGAGCTGTTCAAAGTCACTGATCCCCGCATAGCTCACCCCCGCTTGAAATACATCATAAAATGCCAATGACGACATCACAGTTAACCCACCAGCGCTGACACCTCGAATCGCCAGCTTTTGTCCATCAACCCAGCCCTTATCGACTAAATAACGGGCCGCATTGACCGCATCCTCCACATCAACTTGGCCCCATTTTCCGTAGATACTTTGACGATAAGCACGGCCAAAACCACTGCTGCCACGGAAATTAACATCGAGAACCGCAAAACCTCGGCTGGTCCAAAATTGAATATCACTGCGATAAGCCAGACTCGCCCGCGCCGTAGGACCGCCGTGTAACATTACAATCAAGGGCGGACGGGTATCATTAGGCGCAGTATAGTTGGGGTTAACCGGACCATAAAAATAACCGTAAGCTTGCTGGTTAGCACCTGTTTTAAAAGTAATATTTTTAGCACGGGAGATATAATTGGGATTAAGTTTTGGTAAGTTAGGGGTATACACCAACTCAGTACCACGACCGATCACTTTATAAATGCCCTTCTCTGGCGTCGCCTTAGCGCCGACAAAATAAACAGCATCTTCCCCTCGGATCACTTGGGTGATTTCACCAAAGTCGACGGCCAAAGATTCGGTCAGGCCTGAATCTAGATGCAGTCGAATTAAAACGGCCTGACTACCAAGCATATAACTGGCAATAATCGTTTTTTCGGATTCAAAGGCATAATTATGATTGCCTAAATACCAATCAGCCACCGCAAACTCGGCCTTTTTCTTTAGCACTGGGTCTAAGGTATTTTGTGCCGTGACTCGATAGATATTCCACCAGTTACTGATATCCGATACGACATACAATTGTCCATCAGGACTAAATAACGGCTGCGACACCGAAGAATCTGCGGGCGTGTTTACCTTACGAATATTGTGTAATTGTCCTTTACGGTCCAGATCCCCAAGCCAGAGCACGCTATTATCCCATGGCATATAGGGATGTTCCCACGTGATCCACGCCAGTTGGCTGTTATCGGGCGAGATGGCTGGCGAAGAAATAAAGTCATGGCCCGAAACAAAAGTATCGCCTTCACCGGCAAAATTAAGATTAATGGTAACAAGACTCGCCTTAGGCTCACCCGCTTGACGATGATCTTCGCGCACACAGATAATCCTCGACCCTTTGGGGTAAGCAATACAATCTGCATGGCGAGTACCATTTGGCGTTAAAGGCAAAGGGGGTTGATTAGGGGCAAAACGATAAAACAGTTGGTCCTGTGCCTTAGTGGCAAACAGACTCTGACCAATCCCCAAAAAGGCGGCACCACCGTATTCATGAACGGCGGATTTAACATTAAACGCAGGCGGCACTATGTCGGTAATTTTTCCACGTTGGTCGAGGCGTTTGATCCCGACTTGGCCTTGTTTTTCACCATCAGATTCAGAGAAATAAATAGCACCATCAACGCTTTGCAACTCAGCCACATTATCGGCCTGCTCAAAAACTTCAGTCGCCGATAGCGGAGACAGCCAACTACCATAGGGCGCAACTATGCGCGCGCCATTATCACTAAGATGCGGCGTCTCTTTGTTCGAGCGCTCGCAAGCACCTAAACAAAATAAGCCCCCCAGCATCCATAAATATCCATGTAGCTTCATTGTTTCTCCCCAATGTTTGCCAACTGCACAAACCGAAACAAAATATGAACTTGCAGAAATGAGTTATGTGTAAATTAGTTATTTTTTAAATTTTTTTAAGAACCAATTTACCACTTGCACTTGTTGTACTTGCGTTAAACCAAAATAAATACACACCCAAGGTGAGATAAGAAAAAACCATGGGATCACGGCCACAGAGCGGCCACTAAAGAGCAGAAAAAAGAAACCGCAATAAATCACAACCAACCCTAAGATACCCACGATCAACATCATGCGCTTAGTGATTTTCTCAAGCCAGTGGGCTTTTTCCTGCCAAGACATCCGGATTTCAAGCTCCATTACATGTGATCAACATGTTTGTAAAGTTATGTAAAAAAACGGGAGAGCGATTGTTGAAGGTTAACAACTAAATGTCAACTCCAACAGTGAAATCTAAATAAATCCCAAAGCTAGGGTATAAGAACCATTATCTTTATTTACCCGATAAAAAAACCGAGCCTAAGCTCGGTTTTTATGTAAATCAATAAGATATCGCTCTAAAGACGGATACCACCATCGATTTCAAACACACGACCGTTAACATAATCGTTTTCAATAATAAAACGTACGGTAGAAGCTATCTCGTCGGCATGACCTAAGCGGCCAACAGGCACGAGTTTCTCTAAACGCTCCAACGCTTCTGGCTTCATTGCCGCCGTCATCTCGGTTGCAATCACACCTGGGGCCACGGCTGCACTACGGATATTGTAACGCGCCAGCTCCTTTGCCCAGCCGACAGACATAGCCGCAACACCCGCTTTTGAGGCCGCGTAATTTGATTGACCCATATTACCCGCCTTAGCAAGGCTAGAGATGTTAACAATCACCCCCGCTTGACCCGATTCAATCATGGCCGCTGCGGCCTCACGGCCACAGAGGAAACTGCCGGTCAGGTTCACATTGATCACCGATTGAAATTGTTCGTAAGACATACGATCAGTGACTTTGCCGTCTTTGGCTTTGACTAACATGCCATCACGCAGAATACCGGCGTTGTTCACTAACACGTTCACTTGACCAAAATCTTCGAGAATATAGGCAAAACCCGCGACGACGTCTTCTTCGTCGGTAATGTCTAAGGCATAACCTTGAACTTCAGTGTCCGATCCAAGCTCAGCGCAGGCTCGCTCGAGTTTTTCTTGGTCCACATCGATAAGCGCTATCTTAGCACCCGCCTGCGCAAAATTTTGCGCCATTGCTAAGCCTAAGCCACCCGCGCCGCCAGTAATGACGACAACCTTATCTTTTAAATCCATCTGGTGATCCCTTGTTATCTGTGTCTATTTTTTAAGTGGTGCAAATTGTTCAAATATACTGGAAAAATCTCGGCGACCATTGCCTTGTCTTGCATGATTAACATACAAGCTGCGGGCTAAAGCGCCCATTGGCGTGCTAGAGTTGCTCAATAATGCAGCTTCTTGTGACAGACCGAGATCTTTGACCATCAAATCTACCATAAAGCCACCCTGATAGCCCTTAGAAGAAGGCACTGTTTCCATCACGCCTGGGCAGGGATTGTACTTCTCTAGCGTCCAGTTTCCGCCACTGCTGACCTTCATAATATCGGATAACACTTTGGGATCGAGACCATGATCGACGCCCATTTGCAGGGCTTCGGAAGTACCGACCATCAACACAGATAACAGCATGTTATTGCAGATTTTAGCGACTTGCCCCGCACCTGGACCGCCTGCGTGGAAGATATTCACACCCATAGCCTTAAGTACGGGCTGCGCACGTTCAAAAGCGGTATCCGAGCCACCACAAATAAAAGTTAAGGTGCCCGCCGCCGCGCCTGCCGTGCCGCCAGAAACCGGTGCATCCATAAATTCGATGCCGCTTTTAGCCGCTTCGGCCGCCACTAATTGTGCGCTTTGCGCATCGATGGTTGAACAATCGATGAGCAAGGTATCACCCGCAACCACTTCAAGTAGGCCTTTGTCTGTTCCATTGCCTAAATATAAGTTTTTTACATGCTTGCCCGCAGGCAGCATAGTAATCACCACACTTGCACCCGCTGCAGCGCCGCAGGCGGTACTTGATACTAAGGCGCCTTTTTCGGCCAATTGCTGCATAGCCTCGGGGACTAAATCAAAGACGCGAACCGTCATGCCTGCTTTTAATAAATTGGCCGCCATTGGGCCGCCCATATTACCTAAACCGATAAAGGCTACTGTACTCATGCCATCACTCCTGTGTTGTTCTTTTTAGTGTTGTGATAATGCTATCAAATTGATTATGTTGTCATTATCACAGAGTAAAGCGAGCTTAGCTAAGCCGATAAATACAGCGCTTAGCCAACTCGGCCCTTAAACGCTTAACTCAGTTGGTTAAAGGGATGCGCCTCGCCCCATGGGGAAGCCAATATTTGCTCAAGTACCGCTGTGGGTACTGAGTTAACATCCTTAAAACGCCATTGCGGTTTCTTGTCTTTATCAATCAAGAGTGCACGAACGCCTTCGCAGAAATCACCGTGGGCACACATGTTAACACTCGCGGTTAATTCCCATTTGAAACATTGAGCTAAGCTAAGCTTAGTCCCTAACTGCCCTTGGATATAGACCAAGTGCCAGCTGATAGGGCTACCCGCAAGGAAGGTGTCCCGCGCTTTCATTAACCACTTTTCTTCCGATACCAGAGTTGACATACGTGTTGCAATATCCTGCAAACTGCCCGCCATAAGCCTGTCAATTATGTCTTGGCTTTCGGCTAATACACTGTCGCCCTTCGGAATATCCACTTGATTAGACAGCTCGTTAATCATGCTATCTAAACGTTGATGATTAAGTGCTGGCGTATCGCTCCAATCTAAGGTTGCCATGGCATCAAACATCAGCTCTTTGTCGTCGCGGTTCAGATAATGATCCGCAAGGCCCACATAACAGGCATCGGCGGCATTGAGTTGATAGGCGGTCAATCCCAAAAACAATCCCATCTTGCCCTGCATACGATTAAGGAAATAACTGCCGCCCACATCGGGATACAGGCCGATAGTCACCTCAGGCATAGCGATACGCGAGGTTTCGGTAACGACTCTGTGACTTGCGCCCGCCATCAAACCGAGGCCGCCGCCCATGACTATGCCATCACCCCACACCAACACAGGTTTGCCAAAGGTATGCAGTAGATAATCGAGGCGATATTCCTCTTCGAAGAAAACCTTTGCTTCCTCAGTCACTTGCCCATTAGCGGCAATGGAAGCATGGTATAAAGCGCGCACATCACCACCAGCACAAAATGCCTTCTCACCGCTGCCATCTAATACGATGCAAGCGATAAGAGGATCTTTCTTCCACAGATTAAGCTGCGCCGTCATAGCGCGCACCATGCCTAAATCTAAGGCGTTGAGGGCTTTTTCCACATTGAGTGTGACTACTCCAACCAATTTGCCAGAAGCAGTGGCTAAGGTTTGAAACACCACATTTTGTGTGGTCGTGACCTGATTTGCGACATGCTCGACCACGTCATTATCTACTACATTCGTCATTAGCGGTTTCTCCACTCAGCTTTACGTTTCCCTAAAAACGCATTCACGCCTTCGGCCTGATCTTCAGTATCAAATAATCCGACAAATAACTCACGCTCAATCGGTAGCGCTTGGCTACGCGCCATAGTGCGCCCCGCTTGAATAAGCGTCTTACACGCTGTCACGCTGCTTGGGCTTTGATTCGCCACTTTGACGGCTAAGGCAATTGCCGCATTAAGCGCTTCGCCAGTATCGACCACTTCTTCCACTAAACGTAGATTCAATGCCTGAGTCGCATCGATACGCTCACCGCATAAAATCATCCGCTTAGCCCAACCTTCACCGACTAGAGCGGTCAGATTCTGAGTGCCACCCGCACAGGGTAATAAACCGACCGTTGCTTCGGGTAATGCCATTACAGCTTGAATTTCGGCGATACGAATATCGCAGGCCAACGCGACTTCTAAGCCGCCGCCCATGGCATAGCCGTTAATCGCGGCAATCGACACACCACGGAATTGACTTAAGGTTTCAAAGGCTTCACCAAAATGCTTTGCCATCGTTGCCGCATTACCTTTGTCACCATCGCTAAACAGTTTTAAATCGGCGCCAGCGGAGAAGAACTTTTGCCCTTGGCCCGTTAACACTAAGGCATAAATATCTTTATTGGCATTCAGCTCAAGCACTTTGGCTTTAAGCGCCTGCAAACTCTCGGCGGTCCAAGTGTTGGCTGGCGGATTGTTCATGGTCAGAATCGCCGTGTGGCCTTCGATACGTTCAACTAAATATTCCATCTTTATAGACTCCTTTTCAGTTATCGCCGACCTGTAAGTCATGCATATTGCGAGTTGAATTACAGGATTTGTCCTGCATTTTCATCGAGTAAACGACGGGCGATAATTAAGCGCATAATTTCGTTAGTGCCTTCTAAAATCTGGTGTACACGCACATCACGGAAATGACGTTCCAGCGGGTACTCCCTTATATAACCATATCCACCATGAATTTGCAGCGCCGCATCGCAGACTTGAAAACCCACATCAGTGGCAAAGCGTTTCGCCATAGCGCAATAAGCCGTGGCCTCAGGATCGCCACTATCGAGTTTAAATGCCGCAAGACGCACCATTTGGCGGGCTGCGACTAATTCTGTCGCCATATCGGCAAGTTTAAATTGCAGCGCTTGGAAAGCCGCTAACGGTTTACCAAATTGCTGACGCTCATTCATATATTGAGTTGCGCGCTCTAAAGCCGACTGCGCCGTACCCACAGAACAGGTAGCGATATTGATGCGACCGCCGTCTAAGCCTTTCATCGCGAACGCAAAACCTTGGCCTTCTTCACCGAGCAAATTCGCTACTAGCACGCGCACGTTTTCAAAGGTGATTTGACGGGTCGGCTGGGCATTCCAGCCCATTTTATCTTCGGCTTTACCGTAGATAACACCAGCGGCATCCGCCGGAATGGCAATGGCCGAAATTCCCTTAGGCCCAGCTTGACCTGTACGGCACATCACGACTAAAAGCTCAGTGGCGCCCGCACCCGAGATAAACATTTTCGAGCCTGAAATCACATATTCATCACCGTCACGCACCGCTTTAGTTTGCAAAGATGCAGCGTCCGAACCCGCGCCCGGCTCAGTCAAACAGTATGACGCTAACATCTGCCCAGTGGTTAACGGCTCAGACCAAGTCTGACGCAGGGTTTCAGTGCCCCAAGTCGTCACCATCCAAGTCGCCATATTATGAATGGTCAGCATGGCCGTGGTCGCGGTGCAGCCTTTGGCAAGTTCTTCAAAAATAATCGAGGCATCAAGGCGCGATAAACCCATTCCACCTTCGGATTCTGGCGAATACAGAGAGCAAAAACCTAGCTCACCGGCTTTTTGGATCACGTCTTTGGGGAAATGATGTTCTTCATCCCACTTGGCGGCGAACGGGGTTAATTCTTCCGCGGCAAACTGGCGCGCAAGATCGGCAAACTGACGTTGGTCATCGTTGAAATTAAAATCCATTGGGCTCTCCTATGACTCTATGGTCACTTTTTTATTGAATAAATTGGGCGCCATAAAGACGCCGTGGTTTATAACCGAGCTTAGCGTAAGTTAATGCTCATATTTGGCGTTGAAGCTACGGCGATATCGGACTCAAACCAGCGGGAAGTGATGGTCTTGGTCTCGGTATAGAAACGCACCGCTTGCTTGCCATAAGCATGTTGATCGCCGTAAAAACTGCCCTTCCAACCGGTAAATGAGAAGAAAGGTAATGGCACAGGAATAGGCACGTTAATCCCCACTTGGCCGACTTCGATTTCATGTTGATATTTACGGGCAGCTGCACCGCTAGCGGTAAAGATAGAAGTGCCGTTGCCATAAGGGCTGGCGTTAACTAATTCGATGGCGGCTTCTAAGGAGTCTGATTCCATACAACACAGTACAGGGCCAAAGATTTCTTCCTTGTAAATGCTCATCTCAGTAGTGACTTTATCGAACATGGTTGGGCCAATCCAATTACCGGATTCATAACCTACCACGGTAAAATCGCTGCCATCGAGTAAACACTCGGCGCCTTCGGCTTTACCTTGGGCGATAAGTTTAAGCACCCGCGCCTTAGCTGCAGGGCTGATAACTGGACCATAACCCGCTTCTTTATCGTCCCATAAACCTGGGCGAACTTTGGCTAAGGCTTCTTTTAATTCTGGGATCCACTCTTTAGCGGCGCCAACAAACACGGCAACCGAAATCGCCATACAACGCTGACCCGCCGCGCCCACAGAAGCGCCAACTAAGTTGTTGATCACTTGCTGTTTGTTTGCATCTGGCATGATAACGCAGTGGTTTTTCGCGCCCGCAAAGGCTTGCACGCGTTTTAAGTTATCGGTACCCGTTTTATAAATATATTGACCCACAGCCACAGAACCGACGAAAGAAATGGCTTTAATCGCAGGGTCTGCCAGCAGGATATCTACGGCGGTTTTATCGCCATGCACTAATTGCAATACGCCCTTAGGTGCGCCCGCCTCAACAAACAGCTCAACCAGACGCTGCGGCGTCATAGGATCTTGTTCTGAAGGCTTTAAAATGAAAGTGTTACCGCAGGCAATCGCCAATGGGAACATCCATAACGGGATCATCGCAGGGAAGTTAAATGGCGTAATACCGGCACACACACCGAGTGGTTGAGTGTAGCTGTAAGTATCAATTGAACGCGCGACGTTCTCGACAGTTTCACCCATCAATAATGACGCCACGTTACAAGCATGTTCAGCCACTTCGATACCGCGCCATACATCGCCCTTGGCATCTTCGAAGGTTTTACCAGTTTCCTTTGCAAGAATGGTCGCCAGTTCGTCGTGATGTTCTTTTAGCAAATGTTGATAACGCAACATGACGCGCGCACGTTCAGATACTGGCACTTCTTTCCAGGTTTTAAAGGCCGCTTTTGCGCTGGCAATCGCAGCGTGAACTTCTTCGCTAGTGGCAGCATTAATCACGGCAATCGGCGAGTTATTCGCGGGATTGGTGACAATAATCTGTGATGTGCCCGTACCTTGGATAAACTCGCCGTCAATGTAATGCTTTACTTGTGTGGTCATGTTGCAATCCTTTCCTTGTAGAGTGATGGACTGGCGGTGCGATATTATGATTATCCTCAAGGGAAGTGATTGCCCTTGCCAGCCCCGTCTTGTTGATTCAAATCTAAATGATCTAAGTCTTGTTAATCTCAGTCTTGTTGATTTAACTAAAATGTTAAGCGATTAGACCTCGATGGCCATCGCTGTTGCTTCACCACCGCCGATACACAGCGAGGCGACACCGCGCTTAAGGCCGCGGGCTTTTAAAGCATGAATTAGAGTCACTAGCAAACGTGAACCAGAACAGCCAATAGGATGACCTAAAGCGCAAGCGCCGCCATTGACGTTAATCTTAGCCACATCTAAACCCAGTTCAGACACGGCAAGCATAGTCACCATGGCGAAGGCTTCGTTGATTTCAAATAAATCGACTTCATCCGTTGACCAACCCACATTAGCCAGCAATTTCGCCATAGCCCCAACCGGTGCAGTGGTAAAGAGTGAAGGCTCTTGGGCGTGGGTGGTGTGGCCTTTAATGGTGGCTAATACAGTTAAGCCTAAACGCTCAGCTTCGCCGCGAGAGGTCAGCATCAATGCCGCTGCGCCATCGGAAATAGAGCTAGAGTTAGCTGCTGTGATAGTGCCATCTTTGGTAAAGGCTGGGCGCAGCGTAGGAATTTTTTCAGGGCGGGCATTACCGGGTTGCTCGTCGGTATCGATAGTCACATCACCGCGACCATCACTAACTGTGACAGGCGTAATTTCGGCCTTAAAGGCACCCGAGTTAATCGCGGCATTGGCTTTTTCGAGCGAACTTAGCGCAAAGGCGTCCATCTGCTCACGAGTGATCCCAAATTCATCGGCTGTTTTCTGGGCAAACGTTCCCATGGCGCCGCCAGTATAAGCATCCTCAAGACCATCTAAAAACATATGATCGAGCACTTTGCCGTGGCCCATGCGCATGCCGCCGCGGGCTTTATCCAAGAGATACGGCGCTTGGCTCATGCTTTCCATACCGCCAGCGATCACCACTTTTGCACTGCCCGCTTTAATCAAATCGTGGGCTAACATGACCGTCTTCATGCCTGAGCCACAGACTTTGTTCACTGTGGTCGCACCAACGGATAAGGGTAATCCCGCACCTAAAGTGGCCTGACGCGCAGGCGCTTGACCTAAACCAGCGGGTAATACGCAGCCCATCAAGACTTCATCGACATGCTCACCCGCTAATTGAGTCTCCACCAACAAGCCCTTAATGGCTGTCGCGGCTAAAGTCGGTGATGCAACAGATGACAAACTGCCTTGAAAACCACCCATAGGGGTGCGTTTAGCGGCAACAATAACAATATCTTGATTTAACGGTTCAGTACTCATGCAGGCTCCAACCCAAATTGACCACAAGGCCTAGTGCTAGCCTTGGGACGTTTAATAAAATCGACAATAAAACAACTCTGACGTTTACGCGAACGTAAAGCAAGTATTCCTTGGTCTAATGTGTCGATTTTATCGGGTAAAAATTGTCAGTAAGGATTTACAGCGAGGCAGGAATTAAGCACAGTCAAGCGTGGACAACAGAATCGAAGGGAGAGATAAATTAAGGGATTTTGGGTATCAGCTTAGGTCACATCCATGTGACCACATCACCATAAAAGGCTAAACAAAACCTTATCGCGATTCCCACGGCGTCATCGCCGTCATATCACTTAAGTCATAAGGCGTTAACTGGTAAACGTAATAATTGAGCCAATTACTGACCAACAAACTACCGTGGCTGTGCCAGCGGGCAATGGCTTCAGCTTCTGGATTATTATTTCGATAATAGTTTTGTGGCACATTTGGCGTTAAGCCTTGGGCTAAATCCCTATGGTATTCATCGTTTAAAGTCGATTTTTGATATTCAGGGTGACCCATTACAAACAAGTTACGGTTATTGCGACTTAATACTAAATAGGCCCCGGCTTCATCGGACTGCGCTAACACTTGCAGCTGCGGGTGTTGCCTAATTTCTTCCACATCCATCTCGGCAAAACGCGAATGGGGTGCAAAGAACTCATCATCAAAACCACGTAGCAGTGGGAAATGCTGACAAGTGCGCCTATGTACAAATACGCCAGAACGCTTCTGTTGCAATATTTTTCGATTTAAACCATAGAGATGATACAAGCCCGCATGGGCTGCCCAGCATAAAAACAACACTGAGGTGACATGCTCTTGGGACCAGTCGATGATTTCACGGATATGATCCCAATAAACCACATCTTCGAAATCGATTTGCCCAAGCGGCGCGCCTGTGATAATGAGACCGTCGTAATTTTTATGGCGCACGGCTTCAAAGTCACGGTAAAAAGTATTCATGTGGTCGATGGAAGTATGCTTGGACTCTTTGTCGTGAATGCGCAGTAAATCCACATCGACTTGTAAAGGCGTGTTACCCAGTAAGCGCAATAACTGGGTTTCAGTCTCGATTTTGTTCGGCATCAAGTTCAAAATCAGCACCTTCATCGGCCTGATATCTTGATTCGCCGCCCGAGTCTCGGACATAACGAAAATATTTTCTGACTCTAACACCCCTGCTGCGGGCAGATGATCTGGAATTCTAACCGGCATACCGCGCCTCTTCTGTTCGTAAATACTAACGGATTCGGCGCGTATGTCAGCTCACTTCTGAGCGGGCTAACTAGCCACCGACTTTCTCTAGCAGTATCGTCATTGGCTCAGTGGAATTGAGATCAATGTGATAGGCTTGAGTATTAATAAACAATAACTTATCACCCAACATAATCCGGGCACCTATGGCATAAGTGTGACCGGGTTGGAACTGATCGCTACCAATCGCAAAACTGAATGGTGCCGGTGTCGCAGCACCTTGTTGTACGCGCTCCGCCATCACTATGGCTGGCACATCCATTTTTGAGACATCAAGCAGTTGCACTATGACCTTAGCATCGGCAGGTAAGGCTATCCGTTCGCGATATAAGGTCTCGCCTTTTATCTCAACGATAGCATTCGGTGTTGCACAACCCGATAACCCCCCCATGATGGCCATTAATGCTAAGGCTGTTAATCTCAACGCGCTTAAACGCAACCATTTGTTCATTTTGTTTCTCCTAATCATACATAAAGACTTCTAGATGTCCACACGCCCAAGCTATAAATCTTGTCTTGGTGAGCATAACTTTCTATCATAAGCCACCATTTCGTTGCCGAAAAATCTATGACCCAAGCAACTGCAATAATTGTGGGAGCTAGCTCACAATTAAGTCGTGAACTTGCAAAGCAATTGGCAGATCAACAGGTTGAATTAGTCTTATTCGCCCAAGATCCAGAATCACTGCGCGATTTTGCCTTATCCTTGCCAACAAAAGTACAAGTTTTTGCACTTCAAATTGAACAACCTCAAGCCATCATCAACCAACTTGAATCAGTCTGGCAAACTCTTGGCGGCGCGCACTTAGTCTTAGTCAATACTGGCCTCAATAGCTATGACCCCGAGTTGCCTTGGCTACCGGAGCAAGACATTATCGATGTCAATGTGCGAGGTTTTGCTGCCATCTGCAATACGGCATTTAGACTATTTCGCGAGCAAGGTTATGGACAACTGGCGGCAATCAACTCGATTGCGGGCCTGCGCGGCGGGCCGAGTGTGGCCTATCACGCCTCAAAAGCCTTTGGGCAGAATTACCTTGAGGGCTTAAGTATGCATGCTCAGCGCCTTAAGCTACCGATTACGATTACCGATATCCAACTTGGTTTGCTCGATAAAGCCGCTATGCAGCAAAGTGCGATGTGGCTTGCACCATTGCCACAAGTCGCGGCGCAAATCATCAAGGCGATGAAACAAGGCAAACGCCGCGTCTATGTGACCAAACGCTGGCGCCTCGTCGCTTGGCTTACTGTGTTATTACCCGAATTTATCTATAACACTCGCCACTGGAAAGCTAAAAAGCCAAAGCGCTAAGTCGGCTTAACCTGAGTGGAACATGTCAGGATAAAAGTGCAGAAACGAAAAAGGAGCCTAAGGCTCCTTTTTTACGCTTATCTGATCCGTAGATTAGAAAGTGTAACCTACGCTGACCATATAAACCCATGGGTCAATATCGGTTTCGAATTGTTGTTGCGCACCTCCGGCAGTGAACTTAACATCTGTACTAATTTTTGCGTACCACACAGATGCGTTCACCAACCAATTCTTGTTCACTTGATAATCCAAACCTACTTGTGCAGCTAAGCCCCAAGAAGTACTCATACTTAAATCACTTAATCCTAGAGACTTGCCATGGGCATTAAAATCATTGTCATAAAAGTTAGTGTAGTTAACACCTACACCAATATAAGGACGAATAACAGATTGAGAATTACCGAAATAGTACTGCGCCACTAGCGTTGGCGGCAGTTGCTTAGTTTCAGCAATCTCACCGACACCATCTGCAGGCAAAGAAACGGTATGGCTAAAAGGGGTTGCCGCTAATAACTCAATCCCAAAGTTATCTGTCAACATGTAACCAAAGTTTAAGCCTAATTGGGTATTATTATCGACTGAAAACTCACCCAAAGTTAAAACGTTGGCACTTGATTCATTTGGCGCAACAACCACAGCACCCGCACGAACGATAATGTCACCCGCTTGGTGAGCCGATACAGAGGCAGAAAAACCAGCGGCTAAAAGGGTGGCAGCGACCAGTGTAGAAACAGTGTTTTTATTCATCATCATACTCCATATGTACAACATAGGTTTTTGTTTTGTATTACATCCTTAACAATTGACGCCTACACTGCCAGAGATATGCGGCTGATTTATTGATCCAAATCAAAGTGAGTGAGCGATACTCACTTATAGGTACTACACATGGGAGCTGAATCACGAAATTCAAACATTTATTGACAATACCCCTTTGTTTTCTGTGAGCTAAGTGTTGCATTAGCCATCACTAATGACTACCGCAAGAGGTAGTGATCAATAACACCATAAACATTTTAGTAACAATGAAAAGCACTTAACTAAGAGGTTATTTGAACATTAAGTTCAAATTATTGAGACGAGTTAAATGATACCAATCACATTAAATATCTAATCAGTTCAGAGCCTCACAGGCATCTCAATCCAAGGCGCATTGACGCAAAAATGGTTATTCCCTTTTAAGTCAATACAACACCGGAGTGGGATGCCTGTGTGGCTCCCGAAGGGCGGGTTTCAACGCGCTTTATACTGCGTTTAAGGCTTTCGACAGAGCACCACTATGCCTTCAAGCCTTCGCCTTGTCTAAAGCGCGTTGAACTCCCGCTGAATGAACAGATATTTAATACGATTGGTATTAGGATAAAAACAAAAAATGGACAAATAAAAACGGCTTGAGGATGATACCTATCATGTTAGATAACTAGATTGCATGGAATGATAGTGTGAGGCGGTTAAGTCTGTTTTAGACTGAACGAATAAGAAAGTGAGAAGATTAGCTTGAGTAACAACACGTAAGCAAAGGATAGCGAGTTAGCCAGCCCTTAGTCGCGACTCTGTGATGAAACACGGGTAATGATCGCTTTGGATTGGCGCTCAATTTGAGGGCAAACAGGGAGTTCAGCCCAAAGGGAACCACCAGCTCAATACCGTAATGCGTGCAATGATGATCAGTCTCTGCATCTACCTGAGTATTTGTCTCAACATGAGATTTTAAACCCACCCCAACCGCGGTTTCTAACTCTGGCCAATGGGCCATAGCATCAATACAAGATGTGTAAGCCATGTCTTGATTGCGACTATGCATGCGCGCCTGATTCTTAACCGACCAAGGTAACTCAGGGGCAAGCTGATGAAGATAGGTTTCAATCGCCAGATCCCGCTCAGGGCTAATATCTAAAGGGCAAAAATAGATCAGATCGATATCGTTCAGTGGACTCAACTCAAATTCGTGCAAACGATCCCAGACTAAATTACGGACAAATCCCGCCGCCAGACACCACTGCGGCATTGAGTATACTTGGGCGCATTGAAGCGCGAGTTCAAGCGCCCTCACTCGCTCGCAGTCTTGAGCTATCCATTCGAGTAATTGATGCTCTAGCGCTGTTTCACTCATTGCATCATTCATAACATTCCCCGTAGCACCACTCATAACAGTATCGCCCGCTTCAATATAGATAAAAACACGGGAAAGACATTAGGCTTACTCCACTTCGCCATCGGTTTCTGAGCACTTTACGACCTCATGACAGAGCAGAGAAACGAGACTATAAATAGGTGCCATCACCGCAACACAAATCCAAAAACCATGTACATCTTTGTCTAGCAGATTAACGCTAACAATGTAGATGGGCACAAACAGTAGTATCCATTTTATTATATTGAATTTGTACAGTATCGGCTTATCACAATGGCAGCAGCGTCCTTCGTTAATCGGCACATCCTTAGCGCCGAGTTTACCTTTGCAATACGGACATTTTTTACTGAAAAGCATTTAAACTCCATCGCTGAGATAAGACTCTCAAAGCAAGTCTCATCATCCATTCTTTCTATTCGTAAAAACCGTATCCGCACAATTCGTTACACCGCATCCGCTTGGCGCTCTGGGGCCGCATTGGCAAAGGCTTCAAGCTGGTTACACTCGGCCCACACGCGCATGATATTGGGATAAGGCGTTAAATCCACATTAAAACGCTGGGCGTTATACACCTGCGGTACTAAACACAGATCGGCTAATGTCACGGCATTCCCAAAGCAGTAACGACCGCTATGCCGTGTTAACAAGGTTTCTAAGGCCGTAAAACCACTTGCGACCCAATGGTGATACCAAGTATTTTTGGCGGTGTCATCAGCACCTAAGGTTTGCGTTAAATACTGCAATACCCGCAAGTTGTTTAATGGATGGATCTCACAGGCGACCGTAAGTGCCATAGCGCGCACGTGGGCACGTTCAAGAGCCGATGCAGGCAATAATGGCGACTGTGGATGTATCTCATCAAGATATTCGATAATCGCTAAAGATTGCGATAAGGCATCCACATCCAGCTCATCATCCACCACTAAGGTTGGCACTAACTCTAAAGGATTAAGCGCAATGTAGGCCGCTTTATGTTGCTCGCCGCCATCACGTACGAGATGCACTGAAAACTGTTCGGCTGAAATCCCCTTGAGATTAAGGGCAATACGAACCCGATAGGCTGCACTGGAACGCCAATAACCGTAAAGTTTCATATTTTCATGTCCTTATAAAAGTCAGTATAAAAACGGGGCAATTAAGCCCCGTTAGTTTGAGTCGGTGTAGCCCTTTAAGGGAAAGCCTTAGGCTTTGTATTCAACCACTTTTTGATCGATAGAACCAAAAATGGTTACATCATTATCATCGAGCATTTCGATACGCACTGTGTCACCAAAACGCATAAATGGCGTAGTGGCTTTGCCTTCGGCAATCACTTCTAACATACGTTTTTCCGCTAAACAGCTCGAACCTGCGCTACGGTCATAGTTAGAAATAGTACCAGAGCCTATAATCGCGCCTGCGCCCAATGGACGGGTTTTTGCAACATGCGAAACTAACTGACTGAAATTAAAGGTCATATCAACGCCCGCATTCGGACGACCAAATAATTCACCATTTAAATAGGTGATCAGCGGTAAATGCACTTTCGAATCTTCCCAACGGACACCCAATTCATCCGGTGTCACAGCCACAGGCGAAAAACTGCTCGATGGTTTAGATTGGAAAAAACCAAAGCCTTTCGCCAACTCACCAGGGATCAAGTTACGCAATGACACATCGTTAACTAGCATCAACAATTTAATGTGCTTAGCTGCATTGTCAGTGCTCACGCCCATAGGCACATCATCGGTAATAACCGCAATTTCAGATTCGAAATCGATACCCCAGTCTTCACTCGCCAATGGGATATCCGCTTTAGGGGCAATAAAGCTGTCTGAGCCTCCTTGATAAAACAACGGATCTGTCCAAAAGGTTTCTGGCATTTCTGCGCCACGGGCTTTACGGACTAACTCAACGTGATTCACATAAGCGCTACCATCGGCCCATTGGTAAGCACGCGGTAATGGCGACAAACACTTAGCTTCGTCGAACGCTTGCGCGTTATCTAACATGCCTTCATTTAACGCATCGTACAATTCTTGCAATTGCGGTCTCAGTAAATCCCAACCATCGAGTAATTGCTGCATAGTGTGGGCAATGGCAGGAACGGCAACCGTTTTAGTGAGATCGCGGCTGACTAACATCAACTGACCATCACGACGACCATTGTTATAACTTGCAAGTTTCATATTGGCTCCAGTGCTCTTCGGCTAGGTGTACAATTTTATTGTGCTGGAAAACACGCGACGTCACCCAGCTTATATTCGGCGATTTAAATCGAACTTTTTGACTCATTAAGGGCATACATGTTACGCAGTTCGCGCCAACGAGGCATGCGCTTTTACTTGCTTTAACGTATTTGTTGCGCGTAGAAATACCCGATGCAGCTCAAGATTCCTATAGCGTGACCAAAATCACATTTAGGTCAATTATTTCACATTTTGTAAACTAATCATTACGTTTATAACCTAGTTACCGCTTATCAATATCTCGGTAAGCAATATGCCTGAAAAGTCGGCAACTAAGTGGAACGATACTGTTACATTGACTGTGTCAACCCAACGAGACTCTAACTAACGGCGCTTGGCTATCTTGTATTCACGCAGTTTATTAGCAATAGCTGTGTGTGATACACCTAGCTTTTTCGCCAACTGGCGAGTGCTCGGGTAGGCCGGATATAATCGACGCAACAAACTCGCTTCAAACTGCTTCATTGCATCGTCCAGATTGCCCTCAAACTCATTATCAAAGTAACCAAAACCTTCGGCGTATGACGGCAATTTCAGCTGTTCTACCGTCAACTCGGCCGAGCCATCCCACATAGACACGGCTCTAAAGACCGCGTTCTTTAATTGGCGTACGTTACCTGGCCAAGCGTAGGTGAGCAAATGGTCGCGGCACTGGGCCGAAATCCGCCGCACTGGGCTAGACAACTGTTGACTGTAATGTTCGAGGAACATTTCCGTCAGTGGAATGATATCGACTTTACGCTCGCGTAAGGACGGAATGTGATAACTCAGCACATGGATGCGATAGTACAAATCTTCCCTAAACTCGCCGGTTTGGCATAGTTCAGCTAAATTTTTCTGGGTCGAGCAAATAATTCGCACATCAGCACGCACTTCTTCATCGCCCCCTATGCGTCTAAAAGTGCCATCTTGCAATAGCCGTAGCAGCTTAACTTGAGCCGCCCTAGACATTTCCGCCACTTCATCGAGAAATACTGTGCCACCCTTAGCTTCTTCAAAAAAGCCTCGTTTGACGACTTTGCCCTGACTGACGTAACCGAATAATTCCTCTTCGGCAGCGCTGTCGGGCAGAGCGGCGCAGTTGATGGCGATAAAAGGTTTTTCACGGCGCATCCCCGCATCATGGCTAGCTCTGGCCATTAATTCTTTGCCAGTACCCGTTTCACCCGTGATCAACAAAGGTGCATCGAGCTGGGCCATACGCCGCGCTTGCTTAAGCACTTCCTTCATCTTGTCACTGCTGGCTAATACATTTTCAAAGCCAGTGGTTTGGTTCTGCAGCGCGTTAAACTGTTTTCCAACACGCGCAGGGGATTTTAGCGACACCACAGCACCAACCAAGATGGTTCTTTCATCCTCATCAGGTAGGTAAATCGGCAGCATTTCGGCAAGATACTCATTCGGGCCGATTTGAACTCGCGCCGCTTGTGGCAATACTTGTGCTTCACTCAACCATCGGCTGAAGTTAAAACCTTGCACCCAATGATTAAGCGACTCTTCGAGCACTTCGTGCTCACCCATGCCTATATTGAGCAAGGCGGACTCATTAACGATACGAATACGTGCCTTGGCATCGATAGAAAAAACGGAGTCGGGTAAGGTTTTGAGCAGGGTTTTAAGGGCGTAATGTTCTTGCTCTGAGGGCATAAATGACACCGTACGCACATCGTGGACACTTTCCACTTTGCGGATCTGCGGCATCAAGGCACTCAAGGTTTCAAAACTGATTTCGGCAAATTGTAAGTACAGGAATCCTTGGTTACTGGCATCAATGGCAATTAAATTAATACCATAACGCTCTAACACGACTAAGATATCTTTGGCTAAACCAACACGATCCTGACAGCTGACTTCCAAGCGCATAATGACTGATATTCCCTTTTTTGATTTGAATTTTGGGGATAAACCGTGCAGAGCTATTTTTCGCCTTAGGCTTTACAACAAAAATAACGCTTGCTAGGCAAATCGTTACCTTTGACGAAAACGTCAGCGATGAGGGGAAATAGCAGAGCCCGTATACGTTAGAAGGTTAAACTGAAAGTGGCAAGCCTAGTTTACAGTTGAATTGTAACAGGAAGAAAAAATCAGCATCATAAAACACATTAAGATGCTGATTAAATTGATTAAATAATTAACCTAGTAACTGGTCTGTCTTGGCGGCCATGATGAAGTCATTCTTATGTAGCCCCTTAATGGAGTGCGACCACCAAGTGACAGTCACTTTACCCCATTCAGTGAAAATGCCGGGATGATGGAATTCTTCTTCCGCTAAATCCGCCAGCTTATTCGTGAATGCCATCGCCAGTTTAAAGTTTTTAAACTTGTAGACGCGCTCAAGCTGCATTACGCCGTCACGCACTTGCACGCCCCAGTCAGGGATCATACGAATAAGTTCTGCCAACTCTTCATCGGTCACTTTTGGTGCATCGGCTTGGCACGCTTCACATTTCATATTCGATAACGCAGTCATACATACTCCTGTTGGCAACATTAATAGGGATATTCAGTTGCACTTTACTCATTACTTATTAATTACTTAAATCACATGACTAAATTAGATGGCGACTCAAATAACACATCAAACCATCCATCGAATCGAGACTAGCTCGCCTTGGCTTTGGGAGGATATTTAGGAGCAAATAAACCTAACTGACGTGCCTTAGTGACATAACTCATGATGTCCATTTTGGCAATTTCATCAAGCATATCAATGTGCTCAATCACATAATAAATCGGCTGCATAATGTCGATGCGATATGGGGTTCGTAGCACATTCAATAAATCAAAGGGTTGACGTTCTGGCACGTCACTTTCCATTGCATATAAAGTTTCACCAGGTGAGCTTAAAATACCGCCACCATAGATACACAAGGGGCCATCTTTAGGCTGTAGCAAGCCAAACTCAACCGTAAACCAGTATAAACGCGCTAAAAACACCCTTTCTTCTTTGCTGGCATTTAAACCTAATTGGCCATACATATGTGAAAAATTAGCAAATGAAGGGTTGGTGAGCAAAGGGCAATGACCAAAGATTTCATGAAAAATATCAGGCTCTTGCAGGTAATCAAACTCTTCCTTACGGCGAATGAATGTCGCCACAGGAAACTCTTTATTGGCCAGTAGTTCAAAGAAACGGCCGAAGGAAATAAGCGCAGGTACGGCTGCCGTTTTCCAGCCGGTGGTCGCTTGCAATACAGTATCAATTTCAGTAAGTTGCGGAATACGATCCTTTGGCATAGCCAAGGCATCTAGCCCTTGCAAATACTCCTTACAAGCACGGCCAGGCAGGTTTATCGCTTGACGGGCATAAAGCTGGCTCCAAATCTCATGTTCTTCTTGCGGGTAGTTGATAAACCCTGTGTCATCAGCTCTGTGAGCGATGTATTCTGTTCCTTTCGTCATAGTCTTCACTTAGTGGCTAGCGCTCATGGAACCATAGTGATCTAAGCCTTTAAATTTGTTAACTCCCTCACACTTTATTCTTGCACCACCACTGTGACGTAAACGTAAAGCAAATATTACAAGGGTATTAAAAACGCCATGCAAGTGCACATCACCCATGCTGGATTAGATGCTCTGTGCTACCTTTGCTAAAACTTACGTCGACTTCGCTGTAAAAATACTTAAATATCCTAAGTTTTCAGCGTTTCTAAATAGCTTTTCTGTGCAGGTCATTTACAATATTGGCCATTAACCGCATCTCCTTGACCTAAAAGGTTCGCAATGAAACAACATCAAATTCGTAAAGCCGTTATTCCTGTCGCAGGCCTAGGCACTCGTATGCTTCCAGCGACCAAAGCAATTCCAAAGGAAATGTTACCTGTTGTCGATAAGCCATTGATTCAATATGTAGTCAGTGAAGCTATCGCAGCTGGGATCAAAGAAATTGTACTCGTGACCCACGCCAGTAAAAACTCTATCGAAAACCATTTCGATACCAGTTTCGAACTAGAAGCCCAATTAGAACGCCGCGTTAAACGTCAGTTACTTGAAGCCGTACAATCTATTTGTCCTAAAGATGTAACAGTGATCAGCGTGCGCCAATCTCAAGCTAAAGGCTTAGGTCATGCGATTTTGTGTGCTAAATCTGTCGTCGGCGATGCACCATTTGCCGTATTGCTACCGGATGTGATCATAGATGAAGCCAGCTGTGACCTTCGTACCGATAACTTAGCCGCTATGGTTGCCCTGTTTGATGAAACCCAAGTCGGTCAAATCATGGTGGAAGGCGTGCCACATAACGTCGTCAACCAATACGGTATTGCCGATGTGAATGGTCATGATTTACAACCGGGTGAATCTGAGCCATTAGTCGAACTGGTTGAAAAACCCTCTGTAGATGAAGCTCCTTCTAATTTAGCCGTTGTAGGCCGTTATGTTTTACCAGCCAGCATTTGGCCGCTACTGGCTAAAACCCCTGCGGGCGCAGGCGATGAAATTCAATTAACTGATGCGATTGCGATGTTAATGAAGCAAGAAACCGTAAATGCTTACTACATGGAAGGTAAGAGCCATGACTGTGGTAACAAGCAAGGTTATATGCGTGCTAACGTTGAATATGCCCTGCGCCACAGCGAAATCGGTGAAGATTTTGCGCACTATTTAAAAACCGTTGTAAAAGGAATTAAGTAATGACGATTTTAGTGACCGGTGGTGCTGGCTATATTGGCACCCACACAGTAGTAGAACTGCTCAATGCTGGTAATGATGTGATTGTATTGGACAACTTGTCTAATTCAAGCATAGAAGCCTTAAACCGAGTCGAGCGGATCACTGGTAAATCGGTTACTTTCTATCAAGGCGATATTCTCAATAAAGCGTTATTGCAGAAAGTGTTTAACGATCATGCTATTGATTCAGTTATCCACTTTGCAGGATTAAAAGCGGTGGGAGAATCCGTCGCAAAACCCCTGAAGTATTATGAGAATAACGTTACGGGTACGCTTATCCTTTGCCAAGTCATGGCAGAGTTTAAGGTAAAAAATCTCGTATTCAGCTCATCGGCAACTGTGTATGGCGATCCCGCAAGTTTACCGATCACCGAAGACTTCCCCACAGGGGCAACAAACCCTTATGGTCAGTCGAAGTTGATGGTTGAACATATACTGGCAGATGTACACAATGCCGATCCGAGCTGGAATATCGCCCGTCTGCGCTATTTTAATCCGGTTGGCGCCCATGCCAGTGGCTTAATCGGCGAAGATCCTAACGATATCCCTAACAACTTAATGCCCTTTATTGCGCAGGTTGCCGTGGGTAAACGCACCGCCTTAAGCGTGTTTGGTAATGATTATCCGACCCACGACGGTACTGGCGTGCGTGACTATATCCATGTCGTGGATTTAGCCAATGGCCATTTAAAAGCGCTCGCAAAATTGGCCACTAAGCCTGGTCTAGTGACCTATAACTTAGGCACAGGCCAAGGATATAGTGTATTAGACATGGTTAAAGCCTTTGAAAAAGCTTGTGGTAACACCATTGCCTACCAAATTGCGCCACGTCGTCCAGGGGATATTGCTGCCTGCTACGCCGATCCAACCCACGCAAGGGAAGATCTTGGCTGGCAAGCGACTCATACCCTAGAAGATATGGCCAACAGTAGCTGGCATTGGCAATCAACCAATCCCAATGGTTATAACGGCTAATAACTTGAATGGCTTGTGGAAATCTCCCAAGCCATTTTTCTTTACCCTCTAAATACCATCGCTTTACAGCATTAACCACCCGAGGAGCAACATGACTCAAAGTATTAATCACAGCCGTCGCAGCCTCTTTCGCCGGCGTAAAGATAATGCGATAAGGCCGCCTTGGGTGCGTGATGATATCGAGTTCACCGATGTGTGTACTCGTTGTTCCGCCTGTCTTGAGGTTTGTGAAACTCACATTATCATCAAAGGTGATGGCGGATTTCCTGAAGTCACCTTTAAGGACAATGAGTGCACATTTTGTACCCTGTGTGCTAAGGCTTGCCCTGAAAATATTTTCGATTTGACTCAAGCACCTTGGCAATACCAAGCCCATATCCAAGAAAGCTGCTTAACCTTTCAAGGGATCTGGTGCCAAAGTTGTAAGGATGCCTGCGAACCAAGAGCCATCAGTTTTGTGCTCAGTATTGGTCATGCTCCGAGCCCCAAAATAGACCTTGATCTTTGTACTGGATGCGGTGCCTGCGTAGCTCCTTGCCCTAGCAAAGCCATTGAGATAAAACGACCAACTTGATAGAACACTGTAATTGCATTAACACATGCAGAGCTGTGCTTCTCATGGATTTTAAGCTAGTATCGCGCCTCTGTTGAACTCAGTTAATCCCTTCTCGAATTAAGTTAATTTATGATGATGTTTGTAAAAAAACTGTTTTTCCCGCCTAAAAAAAGTACCTCTTTTAGCTTTATTGCTCGAGGCACTAAACTCACGGGAAATATCGAATTAACAGGCGACGTGCTTGTTGGCGGTGATATCCAAGGTCAGCTGCTTTCTGAGGCCAATATCACCATAGAACAAGGCGGTATAATTCAAGGTGGAGTAAAGTGCCATGAATTTATCGTCGATGGACACTTCAAAGGCAGACTCATTTGTGAGCGTTTAGTGATCCAACGTAATGGTGTTGTCGACGGCGAAGTGGCAAGTACCTCAATGCAAATCCTTGAGGGTGGCCAATTTATCGGGATGCGGATTAAAGAAGATGCACCAACCATTTATTCCCATGCAATAGGCCATACCCCAACAGCAGATCCACTCAACTTACCGTCCGTGCAAAACGACGTCATAGAATCTCGTTAATCCGAAATGCATCACTATCGTTTGCTCGCCGCCTTAGGTGAGCAGACTTTGACTCACTCTTTTAGCTCAATCATTCCTTATCGCTCGATGTTAAACATAGCGTCTACTCATCTAACTCCCCCCTCTCTTTACAATAGTTAAATAATTGTTATTTTGCCGAGAGGGATCACAGTTAATCCGCATGCTGAATGTTAATATTGGCAGTTAGTATCCATGATATTTGATCGCGGTGGTTCGGGTTATCGCAAGGACACAGAACTCCCCTAATAGCGCCGCAAAAACATTTAAGACTCATACAGGGCAAAATACAAAATGAGCAACTTATTACTAAAACAGATCTGTGAACTCGATGTTTTTACCTTGCTTGTATTTAAAAGTATTTTCGACACTGGGCACGCAAATAGTGCGGCCAAAGCGCTAGATGTTTCTGCCCCCAAAATAAGCCGCTGCCTCAATGCATTACGCCTAACCTTTAACGATGAACTATTTTATCGTCGTCAACAGGGGCTTAAACCGACGCCATTAGCAGAAAGTCTCTACGTTGCTATTTGCCAGTTTACTGAATCGGTTTATCACCTCGAACAATCTGCAATCCAGATACAAAATGCGGCCATCAATACCGACTTACCGCTGCATATCGCTGCTTGTAATGGCCTGCTAAGCTTTTTAGCACCTCAGTTAAGCACTCCTGAACTTGCCCAAAAGCTAGGACAAATACGCTTACATAAATGGCAGGAAAATAGCGCTGAGTTGATCCACGCAGGTGCACTTGATTTTGGGATTACGTTTGAAAGTGCTGAAAATAAAGAATTAAGTTATACCAAACTTGGCTCAATCAATGGCATTTATATCGTTGCAGCCAAGCAACATCCGCTTTGGGACGTTGAGACGAATATTACCTTAGAGCAAATTTGTCGCCATCCGTTTCTATTTCAAGAACTCAAGGGCTTTAACAGTAAAATCGATCCCTTAGAATTATTTTGCCAGCGCCAAGGTATCTTACTGCCTACCGTAGAGAAAGTGATAGACAGGGAGGAATGGTATGCCCATCTATTAACCATGAAGAGTGTGGCTTTTTGTTCTAGCATTGATATGCACACAGTTAAACATATGCCCGGATTACATCTCGAGCGCCTTAGCGACACAGAGCTTAATAAACTCCACGAAACGATGATGGCGCCACATTATTATCTGATTGAGAAACCTGCAGTTCATCGGCGTTACAGCCAAAGCCAGTGTGATCTCGTCGTGCGCTCCTTACTTGCCGCACTCGAACCAGCACACTAATACAAAAATAGATTACACACTAAGTTCATCAACCTAGCTTACGTCATGGATGTTAAGTGGGTTTACTGGGCTATGGCTTCTATTTATCCAAGGCACAATTCAATCACTTTAAAATGCCATATCGTCCCCCTATGCTCGCTCTCTTATCCCATTGCTTTTGTGCTCAAAACCTTAAGATAACGACTTAAGATTCAGGCTCTCTTAACATCGTTCATTTTGCTTAACCGAAAATGAATTCATCATTTCGACCTAAGTTTAAAGATTGAAATTGTGATACACATCATAGGCTAGCAGCTTAATTTCACTATTTAAAATATCAAAATGCAAAGTTTAGAATTACCATTCGCAGGTGTTAAATCATCGTTCACATATCAGATACAAATTTGCAAATACCACTTTATAAGTAGATGAATCCTCCTATATTAGAGGCACTGCACACGCAGTCTTATAGATAGAAAAAGGGACGCGATGATGAAAAACTACAATAAATCTCTACTGGCACTGGCTCTCGTCAGTACCTTAAGTCTTACCGCCTGCGGGGACGGAAGCGATGGTCAAGATGGGGCACCTGGCACACCAGGTACACCCGGAACACCAGGCACTCCCGGAACACCAGGTACACCCGGAGCCCCTGCGGGTTCCTTCGCAACGACAGCCCAATCCATTACAGATCTGGCATTCACTTTAAGTCCTGCAGACATTAAAGTGACCAGCAGTGAAGGCTTCAGTGTTAAATTTACTGTTACGGGTAAAAATGCAGGCAAAGTAGTCCCATTCAAAGGACTGGATAAAATTGCAATTTATTCTTTAACAGCAAATGAAAACACCTCAGGTACTGGCGCGCCGATTGAGTGGCAAAATAATGCCACGGCAAATGCCGCTGGCACTTCGTTAACTTGTACTCTAAACGGCCTGAACGGAACTAAAAACGCTTGTACTTTAACCGAAGATACAGCGACGCCAGGCACTTACACAGCAACTTGGACTTATGGTGGCGCAGCGCCAATCATTAATCCAAATGATAATCCAAACGCAGTACACAGAGTCTTTTTACGTGCTTACAACATCGCCGATAGTACAGGTGTCGTCCTATCTGACAAGATTTTGTCTGTACCCGTTGATTTTATCCCTGCAACAGATGAATTAGGTGTATCGGGTAAAGACACAGTATCTAGTGCGGCATGTAAAAACTGTCACGGTGAGGTAGACGGCCATATCGCGAAGATTGAAGCCCATCATAACTACCAAGATGTTAAAAACTGCGTAACTTGCCATAACCCTGATCTCGTTCCAAGTGACGCACAACTGGCTGAAGGTTGGGTATTTGATTTTGCCCCCATGATCCACAGGATCCACGCAGGTCATCACATCAGTGACAGCTTAAGTGGCGAAGCAAAAGAATATTTCGGTGAAGTTGGTTTCCCATCTGATTTGAAAGAATGTAAATCTTGTCATGATGGTGCACCAAGTTATAACACCAATATTTATGCACAAGCTTGTGTGGGTTGTCATATCAATGTGAACTTCACCACTGGCGAAAACCATTCAGAATTTGGTTTAGCCCAAGCTGATGATACTCAATGTAAATCTTGCCATGGCAGCGGTAGCTTAACACCTGAAGCTGTACACAGTGTCGGTAAACGCGCTGAGTATGCAAGCCTATTCAAAGTTGACTTTACCAGTGCGGCAGTAGTGACTTCAGCAGCACCTGGAATGAAAACATTGACATTAAAAGCCAATGTGACCATGAATGGCGCTGCAATTCCTAATGGAACCGATTTAAAAGTGTATAACGCGACAACTAACCCTACTGGTATGTTTGTGGCTAACGGCTTATTACTGGGTAACGTAACTACTGATGGTACTGTTTATGCTTGGAGAGATGTCAAACCAACAGCAATCGCTCTTAAGCTTGAAAATGGTACGCTGGCAGATGGTGTATTAACCTTTGTAAAAGATATTCCCGATGCCCAAGCTGTAGGTACTATCTACGTCAGTTCAGAAGCCAACGTCTGTATCAAAGCAGGTAAAGTGAGTAGCTGTAATGCCACAGGACTTGAATTTGGCCCAACAAATCCAATTGGTAACACTGCTCCTGTTAAATTCTATAGCTTAGATGCTTCTGCAGTAGTTAAAGCTCGAATGACAGATCCTGCTCGAATTACCGTAGAAGAAGCAAAATGTAACGCCTGTCACGGCACCTTAGATTATATCAAGGGCACCAGACACGGAACTTACACTTTTGATCAATGTATGAACTGTCACAACGATACAACAGGTGCATCAGGCCATAAAACAGTGGTTTCTAAAGGTGAAGACGGTAGCAAAGTCATTAATCCAGAAGTCACTTTCAATAACAAAGACTTATTCACCGTCGCCCACCGTTTCCACAGTGGTAACTTTGATGTTATCGCAGGGATCTTCCGCGATGCCAATGGTGAATTAGTCGGTTATCCGTCACCAGAAACTGCATGTTCTGCATGTCACAAAGATGATGCAAAACTGTTTGCGGCTGACGGTGGTTTAGCCTCTGAGAAACGTTCAATCAAAGTGGGTAGCAACTACATTAGCCCAGTAGCTGAATCATGCCGTAGCTGTCACGCTCACTCTGATGCAGCGGCTGTCGCTCACTTTAGAAGCAACGGTGCTGTGGTTGAAGCTGACGCAATGACAGATCCTAACTTACCAGTAGAATCTTGCGCAACTTGTCATGCTGAAGGTAAAACCTACGGTGTAGATAAGGTACACGCAGAGGTAGCACACTAGTACCTTTGGGTTGCCCCTGCACAACCCAAACTTTAATCTCTGCAACTCATTGGGGACCCTAGGGTCCCCTTTTTTATTGCTGATGATCTTCAATTGAGATTGTAGATTTAACCAGCTGAGCGGCTACATTGTGCAATACGTTGTCTAAGTAACTTAATAAAGTCCTTAGGTTCCCTATCTAAACTGTCATGGGGAATATACAAGTGATACCCTAAACGCGTATCTAACATCACGCAGCGATGCCCAAACATAGCCAATACACCACGATAACGATCCCCTTCTATCACTAAAGGGCCAAACTCAGCGCCGAGATAAGTTTCTAAAGTCGCTAAGTCTGCATCTTGAGAGGCGGCTGTCACCAGCAAAGGTCGCTGTTCAGTTAATAATCCTGTTGCTAGACGCAGGGAAATATTATCGAGAATGGGATTTAAATGTTTCAGTTTAATGCCTAAATAAGATAACTCTATAGTATCTAAACCATTAGTCACCCGCGGAATATCGACCCGCTGAATATTATCCCAATCGATAGACACTTTGCCGCGGCGATGAAAATAGGTCAGCCCCTTGTCATCTAGTGCTAGAGTCGTTTCCGGCTCATACACCTTGGCTAAACCGAGAATGAGTGAAATAGCGCCCAAACTAAAAAACATCAAACCAACAGCAAACAAGGCCGGCCACGTCAGAAACAGTCCCAAACCCAGCACCAGACTTAAGCCTCCCAGCCAAGTTAAGGTTAACCCATTTCGTTTCGATAAAGGACGCACAGATACTATTTCTGACTCAATTGTCATTGTTCATCTTCCTGTTAAAACTCACTATCTTTAGACTGAACTTGGCAAACCACACCTTTAACTTACGGCCTTTATCCATAACCACAAACGGCCAATGTATTCGTGAATCGCCCGTTGAGAAGCCACTAAATTATCGGCAGTTAACCGCCACCAAAAATCATCTCGGCCAATAAAATCCGTTGGGGCAGCATCGGGGTGTAAGCCTTTAGCGGCGAAAATAGCCATCGCCCTTGGCATATGAGTGGCCGATGTGACTAAGCGAAAGGGCTCCTCCCCTAACTCCCACTTTAAGTATTGCGCTTCTTCTATCGTATCGCGCGCCAGTGGAAATTGAATAATTCGGCTTTTATCAACACCTAGCTCTACCGCGGCTTTAGCCATCATTTCAGCATGGGAAAATTGAGTGAGTTCACCGCCCCAGCCACTGACAATCAACATACACTCTTGACCCAACTTAAGTTGCCGAATTCCTTCAGTTAACCTTGTAAGGGCGACGTCTGATAAGGATTGCACCGCAGTCGCTCCTACTATATCAGCATGCCCTGAACCTAATACCATCACAAAACAAGCGCCTGCGATGGGCGTGGAATTAATCGGGTAAGCTGATTCTAACGGCCGCACTAAGGTATTCACACTCAGTTGACTGCTTAAAAACAGTAAGAGAAAAAAAGCGCAGGATACTAAGTATTTCGCCATACTGCGACGGCGCCATACTAGAAAAGAAATCAGTAATAACAATAGGATAAAGGGAATCGGCATCATCCCCTGTGAAACAACTTTCTTAACCCAAAACATGATGTCCATGCCAAGCAATCCAAAGGAGCGCAATCATAGCATCAAAATACGGGGGGAACACATCGCACATAAAACTAGCCCAGCGTTTTACTGGGCTATTGTTTACAAGACTCTGATATCACTAGACGTTGATTTCATAGCGTAATGAGTTCACTGGTGGAGTTTATATCCTCAATAATGGATCACTTTTCCCACAACCAAGCGGCACCGCGCACTCCCGATGAACAACCGTATAGATTCTGCACAACAGGCGTATGACACTCACGCCCCACCACATAATGGGCCAGCAATGCCGGTAATCTTGGGTAAATCGCCGCGACATTCGACATTCCGCCGCCCAACACTATGGCATCGGGATCGAGCATATTGATTACATGGGCGAGTGAACGTGAGAGTCTATCCATATAACGATCAAACGCAGCAACCGCAATGGCGTCACCTCCATCGACTAACAACATAATATCGGCACCTGATTTGGCAGGAGCACGCACTGTACCCGCCGTCGTCAAAGCCGCATTATAATCACGCACAAAGCCAGTGCCAGAGATAAAGGTCTCGATACAATCGGGATTACCACAGAAGCAACGGGTGGTATTGAACTCTTCCTTAGTCATCCAAGGCAAAGGATTATGACCCCATTCACCGCCGATACCATTACCACCACCGTGAACTTTGCCGTTAATTGCCACACCCGCGCCGCAGCCAGTACCAATAATCACGCCAAACACCACAGAAGCGCCAGCGGCTGCCCCATCGACCGCCTCTGATACCGCAAAACAGTTTGCATCATTGGCAACCCGCACTTCACGCTGCAACAATTCCCCTAAATGTACATCGAGGGGCTGACCATTGATCCACGTCGAGTTAGCATTTTTGACTAAACCTGAATAGGGCGATACCACACCTGGAATACCCACGCCGACAGTGCCTTTTTCGCCAAGAGTCGCTTCCGCTTCCTTAACTAAATCAACCACCGCAGCAAGCGTGCCCTGATAGTCACGTGGCGTCGTCACACGCTTGCGAAATAGCTCATTGCCCTCATCACTCAGTGCGACTAATTCTATTTTTGTTCCGCCTAAATCGACGCCCATGCGCATCATGAATTACTACTCCAGTGTTTAGCTTGCCCTTTCATCAAGTGAGATTGATTCTAGGCAATCGTTATTTTACCCAGCCAGGAGCTGTGGCAATAAAGTAAGGATTTAAAATGTCAGGTTTTTGATTATAAGTTAATGGTTCACCTGAGTCATAACAGACAACTGTGCCGCCTGCACTTTCGAGCACAGCTTGCGCCGCTGCGGTATCCCACTCACTGGTAGGACCCAGTCTGGGGTACAGATCGGCACTGCCTTCTGCCAACATACAAAACTTAAGCGAGCTACCCACGCTTAAGATGTCATGCTCACCAAACTGTTGTAAATATTGCGCTAAGTCAGGGCTCAAGTGCGAGCGACTGCCGACAATCATCGGCATTTCGCGTGGCGTGTTGGCGCCCAATAAGGGACTCTCTTGACCCGCTTGTTGGCGCCACGCACCTAAATGTTTAGCGCCGTAATAATACGTATCGAGCACAGGCGCATATACTACACCTGCGATAGCAACCCCTTGATGGATAAGCGCAATATTGACGGTAAACTCGCCATTGCGTTTAATAAATTCCTTAGTGCCATCTAAAGGATCAATCAACCAATAGGTTTGCCATTGACGACGCACGTCCCACGCGATATCCGCCGCTTCCTCAGACATAATAGGAATACCGACAAACTGCTTTGCCAATGCCGCCACTATCACGTGGTGCGCGGCTAAATCGGCGGCCGTCACAGGGCTATCGTCCCCCTTATGGCTCACCGAAAAGTCATCTTGACCATAAACCGTCATAATGGCATCGCCTGCGGCTTTGGCAATCGCGACCACTTGCAGTAGATCTTGTTTGGTTAATGTCTGCGCTATTGTCGTCTTGTCTGTCACTGAAACTTCCTTAATGCGTAAAATATCTTGGCATTATGCCATTGTCATCCAAGGGGAATTTAGAACAAATTCATCATACATCAAGCAAAATAGACTAAGACTCGCAGCTTAAACCGCGGTGCACAAAACCACAGATAAACAAAGTGATTACGATACTAAGGCAAGCCATTGGCGCTGAGAAGAGGCTTAAGTCCAGCTGCATTCGTATTCACAGCCTATGTTTCATATTGATAGTCTAAAGCCGTCGCTTAAATCTGATTATTGGCGGGCTTATTGTTTTCGAAAGCGTTAATCACTACGATGATGTAAACGCTTAACGCCTGATTAAAGCTGCCTAACCCCAAATGTGAGTCACGTTAATTGTCGTCATAATAGCGTCGCAACATGCAATTCAGTTGCTGACGCCAATCTTGCCATACGACGTTATCAGGCATGGTCAGTAAGGTATTGACAGCCAAAGTGGACTGCACTTTGGCACTATTCAACACGCTATAACTCGGTCTTTTTGCCAAACTCACGCCGCGATTTAATGCTTGTTTAGCATAGTGAGCGCTGGTAATCGGCTGGATAACCACAGGTTGACTTAACAGATTGAGCGCTAGGGCTTGTCGCTGGATTTCACAGGCAAATTCATAACAACTGCATTGGCCTTGGGCGCTGTAATGAAATACGCCCGAGCACTGTTGCATGACTAATTGCCAAATCACCTTAGCGAGTGCATCACTCCACGTCGGACAGCCGATTTGATCGACTATCACCTCCAAGCTTGGTTGAGTGCGCATCAAGTTCAGCATGGTTTGGACAAAATTATGCCCATCTTGACCGTAGAGCCATGAGGTACGCACAATCGTTGCATCCTCGCCCAGAACCGCCAATACCTTCTGCTCGCCGAGCAACTTACTCGTACCGTAAGCAGACAACGGCTCGGGAGCATCAATTTCAACAAATGGCCTTGGTAAATGATTTGAAGCTGAGTCTGGATTTTGATACTGCTCAACGCCAGTTTCTCTAACATCACGAACAGCATGACCACCAAACACATAATCGCTCGACACATGCAGTAAGCCCGCCCCCGACAGCCAACATTGCTGCGCCAATAACTCAGGGCCGAGTGCATTCACGCGATTAGCTTCGATTGCATCATGCTCAGCTGCGTCGACCGCATTATAGGCCGCACAATTGATCACCCAGCTTGGTCGATATTGATCAAATACGGCGGCAATATTGGCGGCATCGGTAATGTCTAACTGACTGCGACTTAGCGCATAAAGCTTAATTGGTGCGACTGAGTTTGTACTTGTGCTGCTATTTAGGGCTAGCTCGCCAATATCGGCAGCGACTCTCAGCAAGGCCTGAGCGAGCTGACTCTTAGCGCCAGTGATTAACACCACTTGAGGAATGTTAGCATCTGTGGCACTCGCCGCCCCGCATTGAAGTGGCGTCACTTTAGTTGCCACTATTTTCATCACTAATCAACAGCATGGCTCATCGTCACTGAATAAGGGGATCAAATCAGCAACGGTTTCATGGCCACGGGCGGCTAAAAAGGCTAAGAGTGCTGAAGGACTACTATTGAGTAATCGTGATGGCGGATAAGCCACTTCATCGATAATCGCTTGCGCCCGCGCAAAACCGCCTAAGCTAAAAGCCACGTGAGAATCAGAGCCCATAACTAAAATCGTGCCAAATTCCTTGGCCGCTTTGGCAATCGCAGTGCAATTGGCTTCGCTGCCCTTACGGGACACTTCAAAGGAGGAATTGTTAATTTCGAGCGCCACACCGTATTCGGCAGCGGCGCGGGCAACGGCTTCAATATCAATTGGATAGGCTGGGTTTCCCGGATGAGTAATAATATCAACCTTGCCGCTCTTAATCGCATTAATCATGGCCTCTGTGTGAGTCGCTTTATCTGACGGAGGATAGACGGGCTCATGAAATCCTGCGAGCACAATATCGAGCTGCTTTAAATAATCACCAAAGAAATCAATCTCGCCGTCGATATTTTTGATATTGGCTTCGATACCCCGCAAAATCCCGACGCCATCAACCATACGCGGCAAAACTCTTAAATTCACAAAGTGCCAAAAATGCGGCGCATCGGCCATCGCAGGCCCATGATCTGTGGTAGCAAATAGGCGAATCCCCTTCTGCTTTGCCACCGCTAAGTAGTCATGAATCGTGCTATAAGCATGGCTCGAAGCCACAGTATGAGTATGAGTGTCGACTTGGTACTGCATGGTTCACCTCAGTCAAATGATTCAATCAATTTAGAAAACTGGCCACGATTTAGCTAAAGAGCGATAACAGTTCATCGGCGCTTCCTTGCCATGTGCCCTTGCCTTTACCTTCGAGAATACTGTCCGCCAGACTTTGCTTATGCTGCTGCATTTCTTGGATTTTTTCTTCTACTGTACCTTCTGCAATCAGCTTATAGACAAACACTGGCTTATCTTGGCCGATGCGATGGGCTCTATCCGTAGCCTGTTTTTCCGCCGCCGGATTCCACCAGGGATCATAGTGGATCACAGTATCCGCCGCGGTGAGATTAAGCCCAGTTCCGCCCGCTTTTAAGCTGATTAAGAACACAGGCGTATCGCCCTCTTGGAACTTATCTATCTGCGCTTGGCGTAGGCGAGTTTGTCCTGTGAGCTTACTGTAATCGAGCCCCAAGTCCACCAGCTCAGCTTCAATCAAGCTGAGCATGCTAGTGAACTGGCTGAAAATCAATATCTTACGCCCCTCTTGCACCATTTCTGGTAAGTTCTGTTTCAGCCAATCTAACTTAGCATTATTCTTCACTTTCTGCGCTTGCTCTAACTTCACCAAACGCGGATCACAGCAGGCTTGGCGTAGCTTAAGTAAGGCATCGAGAAACTCAATATGACTGCTACCAACGCCTTGAGTGGCAAATAAATCCCGCAGTTTTTTCTCCATCACCAGTCGAATACTCTCGTAGAGATTTCGCTGATCTTTTTCTAACTCTAAGCTCTGGGAGATTTCGGTTTTAGGGGGTAATTCACCGACCACTTCATCTTTGGTTCGACGCAGCACAAAAGGCGCAATCCGTTGACTCAAGATTTGCGCTTGCTCCATATCGCCATAACGTTCAATTTTGTGCCTAAAGGATTTGTTAAAAAAAACATTCGTGCCGAGTAGTCCGGGCAAACAAAAATCCATCAAAGACTTAAGTTCACCCAAATGATTTTCAAGCGGCGTACCCGACAGGCACAATCTAAACGGCGCTTTAAGATCTTTAATCACTTGAGTCACTTTCGCCTGCGCATTTTTTATCTGCTGTGCTTCATCGAGCACGATATGTTCAAACACCTGCCGTTGATAATAGTCACTGTCGCGCACGATCAGCGGATAGGTCGTCACCACAATATCAAACTCATTTAAGCGTTCGAGCAAAGGCTTACGCAAGGCGCCATGAATCACGACAAGCTTTAACGATGGCGCAAATTTCGCGGCTTCTTTCGCCCAATTGCCCACCAAGCTCGTTGGGCAAATAATTAAACTCGGTGAACAACTTGCCACCGTGGATTTTAGTTCTTGCTGCTTAAGTAAAAAAGCCAAGGTTTGAATGGTTTTACCCAGCCCCATATCATCGGCCAAAATACCGCCAAGCTGATATTCCTTTAAGAAACAGAGCCAATTCAACCCTTGCTGTTGATACTGACGTAACTCAGCATTTAAGTTGTCTGGGACTGCGACCTCTAACACACCGTTAAAATTTTCGAGCTTAGTCGCTAAACTGCGCACTCGTTCACCATTAAGCAGACGAATATCACTGTCGGCAAAATCATTTAATAGGTGGGCACGGTATTTAGGCAAAGACACGCTATTGCCTTTGTGGCTATCGAATAGTTCTAAAATAATGCTGATCAGCGGCTTAATCACGCTGGCTTTGACTTTTAACCAATCACCATTTGGGCTGGGTAACAACAGTTCTGCATCATCGGCGGGCTCACCGTACTGCTTAAGCCAAGTGGCAATTAAGGGCAGCATAGGCACTATTTGACCATCGATGTCAGCATTCAGTGACAGAGAAAACCACCCCTCTTGCGTATCATCCAGCTCAATCGCCAGCGGAGTCTCAATGACATTTAAGCTGAAATTGTCGGCAAAATGCACTTGGTAACCTAAAGCCTCTAGCGCCGGGATTTCCTGTTGAATAAAGTGCAACCAAGCATCAATCGTTTCAGGCAGTGAACCTAACCCCCAAATACTGACATACCTGCCACTGTTAGGGATAAAAGAAGGCGCCAGCTCCACCAGTTCCAATGCCATCAGACGATTAATCGCATCCATTTCCGCATCGAGTTGACGCGCGACTTGATAGGTTTTGCCTTGATGGGTGACTAAGGACAAGGGCTCGTCGGGATATTGGCCGCCGAGCACCACATCTTGATAGACAAATTCCAGCAGCACTAATGGCTGCGCCATAGCAAACTCAGGTAAATCCTGCGAGGTTAAGGTCAACCTAACTTGAAGCGGCACTTGCAGCTCGACAAAATCAATCAAAGCAGGCGTAGGTACCGTTTTCGCCGAAAAATGCTTAATCAGTTTGTGGCTCACCAGTTCAATCTGAGAGCTAGGCACTGGCGGCATCTGACTGAGTAACAAGAGTTTTTCAACACTGATCTCTGTGTCTAATGCGCCCACTTTAAAATAATCTAAATCGATATAAGTCGGTGGCTCACAGGGGATCAGCTCCCAATTGTCCTTATTGGGCAGCATTAACTGCATTTGTTTATGCTCGGCATCCTTATCTAGCCAAATGAATTCAGGCTTGCTCGCTTCACCTCGGGTGAGCGGTAAACGGCTCTCCTCCCAAAAACACCGCCCAGTGACGAGCATTTTTTCCAGTGCCATGGCACCTAACTGAGCTTTAAGATACAGACGCGAGGCACCATGGCGACGGGTTGACATGATGAGATTGATGATGAGCACGTCTTCTGCGCCAATCCAAGCGGGCATATAATATTGCACGTCAGACAAAGCGATTTTCGAGCCTTTGTTATAGCCACCATTCTTCGCCAACTTGCCTTTTCTTAGCTCAAGAAACACACCGTTATCATCTTTAGATAACACGTACAGCACGCGATCGTCGTAGAGTAAAT
Organism: Shewanella sp. SM101; assembly: GCF_025654465.1. Lineage (NCBI taxonomy): Bacteria > Pseudomonadati > Pseudomonadota > Gammaproteobacteria > Alteromonadales > Shewanellaceae > Shewanella > Shewanella sp. SM101. The sequence goes on along the minus strand of NZ_JAKKRH010000024.1, from coordinate 31,521 downwards.
CAACATTTGAAACCGTGAGATCATCACTTTCGTCTAGCAGATGTAACCACTGAGCAATACGTTGATCTTCAACGGTTCTATCACTCAGTAAACTGTAAAGTACGGCAGCAATATGTTTGCAATGCCCAGTGGCGGGACATGAACAGAAGCCATTCATGATCAACTTATGGTTCATGCTGACAAGGCGAATATCCTGCCGATAGGGCTGGGATTCCGTCCCCATGACACGACCTTCAATATGACGAAAATCGGCGTTCGCTTTGGCGCTCAACACCCGTCCCTTCATCACATAATCACGGGCACGCATTAAGGTTGGCGGCGTGAATAATGACTCAATAGTGGTTCGAGTCAATTGGATAGGATCTTGGGGGGACAAGCGATTCATGTAAAAACCTTGAAACTAAAAATATCAACTCCGAGCAATAGCAAGCCATTGCCGCGCGACATTTATCAATAAGTTGTGTGGGATTGTATTGAAAGCCTTGGCCGAAAGCCAGAATGATAGCCACGATAGACAGCCCCACCATGCCCGCAGGATAAAATAACAAACTTATCCGCAGACAGGGAACGGGTCTCACCCAGAGCAAAGCCATTGATAAGTAATATTTTATTATCAATTACTGAGCGTTAACTGTTACAACCAAATGCTAAACTTTCGCTTTAGCGTCAGTGGCTTTGGCCTCAGCCTTTTTTGTATCAGCACTTTTTTTATCAGCAATGTAGCGATCGACTAATGTTTCTAAGATATCCAAAGGAACTGCACCATTCTTCAGAACTACATCGTGGAAATCCCTGAGATCGAACTTATCACCTAAGGCCAACTTGGCTTTTTCGCGCAGTTCGAGAATTTTCATCATGCCGACTTTATAGGCCGTCGCTTGGCCTGGCATAACGATATAACGCTCAATCTCTGCCGTGACATCACGATCGGACATGCCAGTATTTTTCTTCATATAGTCAATCGCTTGCTCGCGAGTCCAACGGCTATGATGAATACCTGTATCTACCACTAGACGCACAGCGCGGAACAACTCTGCCTGCAGACGACCGATATTATCAAAGGGATCCTTTTGAAAACCGAGCTCCCAAGCCAAACGTTCGCTATATAAAGCCCAACCTTCAATGTACGCCGTAAAAGGCGCCATCTTACGAATAAGTGGCATACCTTCTAACTCCATCGCCACCGCAATTTGGAAATGATGCCCAGGGATCCCCTCGTGGTAGGCTAAAGTGCGCATACCGTATTTAGGCGTAGCCTTGATGTCATATAAATTGGCATAGAAACGCCCTGGACGACTACCGTCAATCGCGGGCTGCTGATAATAGGCACCCGGTGCCGTTTTCTCTTTAAATTCAGGAATGCGCACCACTTCCATGCCTGCTTCGGGTCGAATACGGAAGGCATCACCGAGTCCCGCATTCACTTCATCAAGAATCGCTTGATAATCGACGAGGATTTGCGCCCTACCCGCATCGCTATCCTTGTAGTAAAACTTAGGATCGGCGGCTAATGCTTCAATCGCGACCGAGAAACCTTGGCTTATATCGTAACCTTCAGCGGCTAAGATAGTCATGATTTCATTTTGAATGCGATCTACCTCAGCGAGCCCTTTGGCATGGATTTCGTCCGCAGTGTAATTAGTGGTCGTGAAGAACTTCAGCAGTTGCTCATAGGCAAGGTTGCCATTTGGCAGCGCCCAATAACCATCATCCGTCCCAGCTTTGGCTTGTAGCTGGGTAAGGTAGTCGATAAATAATTGATACGCTGGATGCACGTAACCTTTAATGTCCGCTTCCACCGCTGCCAATAACCGTGCTTGCTCATCGGCACTGATATCCGTGTCAACCAATTTAGTTTTGAAGGAACTGTAGAGAATATTGTCTTGAATCGGCGTCGCGACAAACTCATTCATCTCGGTCAGAACACGCTCAATCACAAACTTTGGCGGGATAATCCCCTTAGCCTCACGAATTTTTAAGCCTTCGAGAGTTTGCGCAAACTTAAGTTTCACTTTTTGTAAACGCGACAGATAGTTTTCAGCATCGCCCACAGAATGCACTTGGTGCTGCGCCTGCATAAAGCTTGGATACCCGTTTTGCACGCCAAACAACTGATTCAGCGGATAGTTATGGTAACGATAGGGCTCAGAGACCAATGCGAAATCGGCAAGATATAGGGCAATATCCTTGGAGATACGTTGATTTTCACCTAAATCCGCATCGGAATAGCTCAATAAGGTTTCACGCAGATCTCGCACTTGCGCGAAAGTCTTATCCATCGCCTCTGGACTATTATCATCCAACTCGGCGTTATGGCCTGTAATCCCTACCGATTCTAAGAAACCCAATGAGGTTAAGGTCTCAGGGCTTTCGAAAGCCATCTTGACCACACTTCGATCTAGAAATGCGCGAAAGAAAAACGGTTTTTTCGCAAACCATTCATGGGCTGCCAGCGCCACTAATAACAGCACTAAGACTAAGCTGCCGAGTCCAATCCGTTTTAGTACTGTTTTCAACGTCATTCTCCATTCTTATTATATTCAATCTAAAGTTATCGCCCTGAATCCATAGCTCAAGCACGTTTTTATTGGATGACGAGAATACCATTAACCACAAATAAGCAACAATTCAATAACGTAACGAATCATGACAGAATCCTTACCTAAGCATATAAGCCGTATTTAAACCTAATGGAACGGATTGAAAGGTTAATCGCAGGTCAGTCATGGCAAACATAAAAAAACTTTCACACTAGATAACAATCAAAAATAAAATCTAAATAGTTGAATATTAATAGTTATATCTAATTTGCGCACTCAATGAGTCGCAAAAAAGCAGTTTCAATATGAGAGGCATTTAAAAATAAAACTATACAAACCCCTAGAGTATGTTAATCTGCACTCCGGCCTGTGATTCAGACCTATTTATAAGCAATATTATGTATTTGAAAACCTTCGCTACGCCTGTAATATTTTTTTGCTGTCATGAAGCTTTCCACTCATAACTTATCATCAATGTAAATAATTCTATTTCTGGCTAACATACCGCATAATTGCGAATTATTTGTTTGAAAATTTTGGAGACATTCATGTCTAAAACTACTGGTGTAGTTAAATGGTTTAACGAAGATAAAGGTTTTGGTTTTATTTCTCCTGACAATGGTGGCGCTGACGCATTCGTTCATTTCCGCGCAATCGTTTCAGAAGGCTTTAAAACTCTTGCTGAAGGTCAAAAGGTTTCTTTTGACATCGAACAAGGCCAAAAAGGTCCTCAAGCTGCGAACGTAGTTATTCTGTAATTAGACTTTGTCTAATTTAAGTTAACAAGTTCCAGACAAAAATGCCGACACTATGTCGGCATTTTTATATCTGCATTTTCATCCATCTCAAAAGAGTGAACCTCAGGCCTTTAGCCATGTAGGAGCTTAGCCTCAGCTTTCTCAAGTCGCCGTGGTTTACCCACTATCAGTAAGATATCCCCTGCACGAAAAACCCAGTCCTGCTCAGGATGTTCCACTTCAGCGCCATTGCGACGAATCGCCCTTAACTCTACTTTCAATGTTTCCCACATGATATCGGCAACAGTTTTACCAATCGCATCGGCCCCACGCGGTAATGCCACCGCATGCAATGACTCTAAAGTAAAATCAGTTTCTGTACCGGAAAAGAAGCCGTGTAAAAATTGATAATGATTGCGCCGCTCAGATTCTAGCCGTTTTAGGATCCGTGCCAATGGCACACCACATTGGTGTAGTACCTGCGATACTAACATCAAGCTCCCCTCTAAAGACTCAGGGATCACTTGATTAGCTCCCGCCTTTTTAAGCAAGTCTAGATCGCTGTCGTCTTTGGTTCTAACTAAAATTTTAGCCTCTGGTGCCAATAACTTACATAAAGGTAAGACTTCTTCTAAACTACGTGACTCACAAAAAGTGATAACGATCATCTTGGCCTGTTTAACGCCCATTTGTTTTAAAATTGCCCGTTTACACACATCACCGAAATAAATAGGTTCGCCCGCACGACGCGCTTCAGTGACGCGCGTTGGATCGAGATCCAATACCAGATAAGGTACAGCTTCAGTTTTTAAAAAACGGGCAATGGTTTGTCCTACTCGGCCGTAACCAAAAATCATCACCAGCTCATGATCATCCATCATCAATGGCACAGCTTCATCCACATGCTTTGCCTGACGGATCCCCAGCGCCCACTTAGCAATATCCACACTATGACGAACTAACCAAGGAGCTATTGCCATGGAAAGCACGGCGACCATGACTAATATGGTACTGATCTCATTATTTAAAAGTTGATAGTTGACCGCTAAAGCCAATACCACAAAACTGAACTCCCCCACTTGAGCTAAGCTCATAGCCGTACTCATCGCAATTCGAAAGGGCTCGCCTACTAATCTTAAAATGCCATGAATGATCAGCGCCTTACCTAGCACAACCGCCACTAAGATCAGCAGTATCTGCCACCAGAAACGCATCACTAAGGTAAAGTCCAGCATCATGCCAATGGAGATGAAAAACAGTCCCATCAATAGATCGCGAAACGGTCGTATATCCGCCTCAAGTTGGCGGCGGTACTGGCTTTCTCCCAGCAGCATACCCGCCATAAATGCCCCCAGCGCCATAGATAATCCTAGCCACTGAGTAAAAGCCCCTGTGACAAGCGCAACGACTAAGGTCGATAATACAAACAGCTCATTGGAGCGAGAACGCGCAACCTCATCAAATATCCGCGGCAACGCCCACTTACCAAACGCCATTAAGAGGAAAAAAGCCAATATGCCTTTAAGCAAGGCAAAGGCGATGTCCGCGACCATCAAAGGTTCGCCGCCATTGGCCAGTAATGGCAATAGGATCAACAACGGCACAACCGCTAAATCTTGGAACAAAAGCACGCTGACGGAGAGTTCACCGTGGCGGCGCCTCAGCCATCCCTGTTCATTGAGTAATTTAAGGACAATAGCAGTAGATGACAACGCGATGGCAGCACCGATAACCAAGGCTTCAACCCAATTCAAGCCGCACAATAGGGCCACGCCCATGGTCAACAAGGTTGTGATCACCATCTGCGCACTGCCTAAGCCAAATACAGTGCGGCGCATGGCCCACAGCCGCGGCACAGAGAACTCTAAGCCTAAGGTAAACATCAGCAGCACAACGCCAAGCTCGGCGACAGATTGCATTTGATGCTGGGTAAACCAATGAAAACCACTCGGGCCACTCACAACCCCTGTGAGTAAATAAGCCAGAATTGCGGGTAGGCCCAAACGACGCAGCACAGCAATGGCCACAATGGCAATCACGAGCATAAGTAATACTTGGATTAAAAAGCTATGTTCCATTGGGGCTATGACTCCTGTCAAAATGCTGACGTGTCAAAAAATCTAACGCTGAGTTTTAAGCTTAACTGAATGACTAACAAAGACAAATTTTATTAACAAATATTGCGGCACGGTATTTGCTTAGACTAGGTTAGAGATGTATCGCACTAACATTTGCTGGAGTGATGATTATGGACTTTGGCCTAGCGACCGAGCTGTATCCCGACGAATATCGCTATCAAACAGAACATTATAGTCCCAATGATAATCCATTGGACTTGATACAAGTGATCCAACAACTGCATGCCAGTTTAGATCCTAGGACAGTCTTTGCCTGCTATGGCAAAGTGCTGGGACAACACTTGCCGATCCAAGGCGTGCGCTTAACCTATGGCGAGCACAAATTCAGCTGGGGCAAACGTTATGGTATCAGCGTCAAACGACAGCTCATGTGTGCAGGAATGCCATTAACGATTCAGTACCAACTGGTGACGCCATTTACGCCATCACAAACCTCAAACTTACAGGATATTGAACCGCTGTTATTGCAACCTTTATTAAATGCGTTGCAATATCAAGAAATGTCGATGCAAGCTATGTTTGACTCGCTCACTGGCTTAGGCAATCGCCATTATTACAGTCAGAGTCTCAGTAATGCGACCGCCAGAGCCCATCGAAAACAAGGAGCAGTCGCTCTCATAGTTCTCGATCTTGATAACTTTAAACAACTTAATGATAAATTCGGCCATAAATGTGGTGACTATATTCTGAAGGAATTTGGTGACATCATTCGTGCAACCATACGCAACACAGATCAAGCCTTCCGGATTGGTGGTGATGAATTCGTCATTATTGTCCAAGGCAATATTCATGCGGCTGGCTTGTTATGTGAACGGATTGTCTCGGTAATCAATCAGCACAGTAGTTTCAATCAATTTGGGGTGAGCTGTAGTTTAGGGGCGGCAGAATCACACGATACCATTGAAGCCGAACAACTTTATGAACTTGCCGATAAGGCGCTTTATCAAGCCAAAGCCGCCGGACGTAACTGCTATAAACTCAGCCAAAATCAATTAGTTTAACACGCGCAGGGATGCCAAATGAAATGCGATAACTCACTCGCAGCGCGTACCCCATAAAGGTCTAAATCAAACTGACGCGCTGCGTTCCACTCTCCTCTCGCTTTCCTAGAACACACCAATATTCCAAGATTAACTCTCGACTAGAATTCCTTTGCTTCCTCAACAAACACCTGTAAACCAAGTCCATTCGACTCAACAATAAAGCCCTTTTCAACCCACAGTCCAATTGCCATCACCAGTTGCTCGCCATAAAACACAAACCCCACCTTTTCGCGTACCCAAGGCGGAATGGCAAACTCTTGCCACAGTTTCTTTAATTCTCGCCCCTTACCCCGAGAATTAGGGTGGCAGCGAAATTGTCCCGCAAGTTGATAACGCACACTAACGACTTCATCAGGCCAAGGTAAACGGACTCTGGGACCTTGTTTTGTCACTATCAGCCTAATCTGCTCACCATTCGCTAAGCCCGCAGGCGACACGACTAATTCGGTACTATCTCCCTGTAATAAAGAAATAAAGTCATGCTGTGGCAAGGTCCAACTCACAGGCTGAGTGTGACGTTTGTGAGTTTGATACTTGAATAAATAGACTTGATTAGCAAAGCGACGGATTTCACACTCACCCACTCGAATATGCACTTTAGCATCGTCTTTCGCGTTAAGAAGCTGAGTGATGATTTGCTTAAGCTGCACCTTTGAGGGCAAAGCAAAACCTTGGGATTCAATAAAGCCACGTAAGAGTAACGCTTGCCAGTCGGCTGACTGTTCGGCAAAACCATCGAGCTTGAATACACTTTGAGTATGGTAAGGGGCTTGGGTTAACCATAAAGGTAAACGTTCACTCACCTGTAAATCCAGCGTCGCCTGTTGTTCGGCGCACAATGCCGCACTGCGACTCGCAGTTGTCGCAATACTCGGCCAACGCGCTTTTAAGCGGGGAATGATTTCTAAGCGTAAAAAATTTCGATCGTACTTATCGTCTTGATTACTTTCATCTTCGATATGCACTAAGCCCTGCTGTTTTGCGTAGGCTTCAATTTGCTCACGGCTGATATCCAATAACGGCCGCAGTTGTCTGCCATGTGTTAATGCTTGCACTTGTCCCATGGCCGCCAGCCCTTTAGGCCCCTGACCCCGCTTGAGTGCCAGTAAGATAGTCTCAAGCTGATCGTCTTCATGGTGAGCCGTCAGCAACACATCATTGGCACTTAAATGCCGCTCAATCGCCAGATAACGCGCTTTGCGCGCTTCGGCTTCAAGGCTCAATCTTGGCCCGCGATTAACCGTGACTCGCTCAACCGTAACAGGCAAACCGTAATGCAGACCCCGCTCAAGGCAATGCTGTGCCCAAGCCTCAGCGTTATCGCTTAGGCCATGGTGTACATACACTAGCTGATAAGTAAACTCCGGGTGTTGCCGTGCAAACCGGCTTAAACCAAAGGCTAAGACTTCGGAATCAACTCCGCCACTGTAAGCCAGCACTAACTTGCAGTCAGGGGCTAACGATTGCGCAGCCAAAAAAGCACTGATATGCGCGCTGAGATCGCCAGCAGTCAATGCTTCGTCAAACTTAGCCGACATAAGTTAACTTCATCTGTTTACACCTAAGACATTCGCCAACATTAGAATAAAATTCTCACCTTGTTTGGCCCGAGCAATGATTCGAGCGAAAGCATTAAATCATCGGTTGGATTCACTCGCCAAGCATCGGCGAGTCTAAACTGACCTTTGGCTTGAGCTTGAGTGTAATTAATCACCACAGGCACAGCGCCGTTACGCCACGGGCTTAGGGCTTGCTCGAAAGTGTCTAACGCCGATGGCGTTAACTCGCTGCCATCCATATCAATTTCCAGCGCTTTGGCAAAGTGGCTGCGCGCCTCACTGATATCTATGATGTTACGCGCCGTCATACGGTTACCGCCGGCAAAATCATCGTAACTCACCTCACCTTCACAAATGAGGATGCGGTCTTTCTCCAGCAGATGATTAAACTTTTCAAAGGCTTCAGTAAACAACATGATTTCAAGACGTGCGCTCTTATCATCGAGCGTCAACAGACCCATTTTCGAGCCGCGTTTGGTCAGCATCACTCGCGTTGCCACCACTAAACCCGCAGCCTTAGCGGTTTTACCGCGTTCGGTGGGATGCACATCTTTCAAACGACCGGACGTGTAATGCTTAAGCTCTTTTAAATATTGATTGATCGGATGACCAGTCAAATACAAGCCTAGGGTTTCGCGCTCGCCTTCGAGCCAAATTTTATCTGGCCATGGGGTACATTCGACAAACTGCTGCTTACTGTCTTCGGGTTCACTGTTGAGCAAACCAAACATATCGTGTTGGCCAATCGCCTCGGCTTTGGCATGTTGATCAGCAGCGCGAATCGCTTCGGGCAAGGTTGCCATCATAGACGCACGATGCGGCCCTAGAGTATCGAGTGCGCCCGCGCAGATCAGCTTTTCAATCACGCGCTTATTGAGCTTTTTCAAATCGATACGGGCACAGAAATCGAATAAATCCACGAAGGGGCCATCTTTACGCGCCTCTAAAATCGATTCAACTGGACCTTCACCCACGCCTTTAATGGCGCCAATGCCATAAACAATGCGCAAATCATCATCGACGGTAAATTTGAACAAGCCTTTGTTCACATCCGGAGGAATGAGCGGTAATCCCATACGCTCGCATTCATCGACCAAAGTCACAATTTTATCTGTGTTGTCCATATCAGCCGACATTACCGCCGCCATAAACTGCGAAGGATAATGGGTTTTTAGCCATAAGGTCTGATAAGACACAAGCGCATAGGCGGCTGAGTGAGATTTGTTAAAACCGTAGCCAGCGAACTTTTCCACTAAGTCGAAGATCTTCATCGACAAGTCGCCATCGACGCCGTTATTGATTGCGCCCTCTTTAAAGATACTGCGCTGCTTGGCCATCTCTTCGGGCTTTTTCTTACCCATAGCACGGCGCAACATGTCGGCGCCGCCAAGGGTGTAACCCGATAACACCTGTGCAATCTGCATCACTTGCTCTTGATACAGAATAATACCGTAGGTCGGCGATAGCAGTTCTTTTAGGGATTCATGCTGGTACTGAGAATCGGGATACGATACTTCCTCGCGCCCATGCTTACGCTCGATGAAGTTATCTACCATGCCCGATTGCAAAGGCCCAGGGCGGAACAATGCCACCAGTGCGATCATGTCTTCAAAACAGTCAGGCTGCAGACGTTTAATCAAATCCTTCATACCGCGGGATTCCAACTGGAATACCGCCGTGGTTTCATATTTTTGCAACAAGCGGAAAGATGCCGCATCCGTTAACGGAATCGCTTCGATACGCACAGGTGGGCGACCGTTTTTGACCTCGACCTTGTTCACCATTTCCAGTGCCCAGTCGATAATGGTCAAAGTACGTAAACCCAAAAAGTCGAATTTAACTAAACCTGCGGTTTCGACGTCGTTTTTATCGAATTGTGTTACAGGGTTTTTACCTTCTGCATCGCAATAGAGCGGCGCAAAATCGGTAATTTTAGTCGGTGCAATCACCACACCACCCGCGTGTTTACCCGCGTTACGCGTCACACCTTCGAGCTTGCGACACATGTCGATCAAATCTTTTACGTCTTCATCGGCATCATAGGATTCTTGCAGGGCTGGCTCGACCTCAAACGCTTTCGCCAGCGTCATCCCAGGTTCTGGTGGAATGAGTTTAGAAATTCGGTCAACGAAGCCATAGGGATGACCCAGCACACGGCCAACGTCACGAATAACCGCTTTTGCCGCCATAGTTCCGAAGGTGATGATTTGCGATACCGCTTCGCGGCCGTACAATTCGGCCACATGGTCGATCACTTCATCACGTCTATCCATGCAAAAGTCGACGTCAAAGTCGGGCATAGAAACCCGCTCAGGGTTGAGGAATCGCTCGAACAGTAAGTCAAATTCTAATGGGTCTAAGTCGGTAATCTTAAGCGCATAGGCCACGAGTGAACCCGCGCCCGAGCCACGACCAGGCCCGACTGGAATACCGTTATCTTTACCCCATTGGATGAACTCCATCACGATCAAGAAGTAACCGGGGAACCCCATCTGGTTGATCACTTTAAGTTCAATGTCGAGGCGCTCATCGTATTCGCCGCGTTTCTCGGCGCGCACCTCAGGATCAGGGAACAAAAACTCGAGCCGCTCTTCAAGACCCTTCTTCGAACAGTCGACCAGAAAGTCTTCAATGGACATATCGCCCGTCGGGAAGTTGGGCAGGAAATATTCGTACAAACGGATCGTTACATTACAGCGTTTAGCGATTTCGACACTGTTCGCCAACGCCGCAGGAATGTCGGCGAATAGTTCACACATTTCCTCTTCGCTACGCAAATACTGCTGTTCACTGTATTTTTTAGGTCGACGAGGATCGGCAAGGGTAAAGCCATCGTGAATTGCCACCCGAATTTCATGGGCATCAAAATCTTCGGGTTTAAGAAACACCACCTGATTGGTCGCCACAACAGGGATGCCCTTCTCCTGCGCTAAGGCCACCGCCATATGCAGATAACGCTCTTCATCGGGGCGACCTGTGCGGATCAGTTCGAGGAAATAACGGTCAGTGAAATGGGTCTGATAAAAGTCGCATAAAGATTCGACTTGTGTGCCATTGCCCTTGAGCAATGCCTTACCCAGATCGCCTTCTTTGGCGCCCGATAACAGCAAAATGCCTTCGTTATAAGTGAGTAACCACTCTTGGTCTATCACTACACGGCCGGCCACTTGGCCACGCAAATAGGCTTGGCTGATGATTTGGGTCAGATTCTGATAACCGACATTGTTCATCGCAATGATGGTTAAGGCGCATAATTCACCGTCAAATCCAGGCACTTGCATCCAAAAATCGGCACCAATAATCGGCTTGATCCCCGCACCATGGCAACCACTGTAAAACTTCACCAAACCACAAAAGTTATTTTGGTCAGTCAAGGCGACCGCGGCCATTCCCTGCGCTTCTACCTGCGCCAAAATAGGCTTGACCTTGGCCACGCCATCGGTCATAGAGAAGTCACTGTGGACACGAAGATGCACAAAACGAGGATCGGACATAATTAGGATTATCTTTGAATAGCAGGTTAACAATAACTAGAAAGCAGACTAACAAAGTCACGCAGCCAGAGCCAGTGACTTTGCTGGATAACGGGAACTTATACCCAAACAACCTGAAACTCGTATCTTCAGGTAGCTTGGGAGCACAGCTTACAGCCCCAGTAATGCCTTGACGGGTTTAAAACTTTTACGATATTGGTCAAACACCCCATGTTCGGCGATGGCCTCAAAATGCGCCTTAGTCGGATAGCCCTTATGCTTAGCAAAACCGTATTGCGGATAAGCAGCATCGAGCACATCCATCTCACGATCCCGCGTCACTTTGGCGATAATCGATGCGGCACTAATACTGGCAATTAAACCATCACCTTTAATGATGCTGTGACTGGTAAGCGAGGCGCCATTATGGGCAACAAATGCTGGACTGCGATTGCCATCGACTAACACCAACGCAGGCGCAATCTTAAGCCCAGCAACCGCGCGCTGCATTGCCAACATAGTGGCATGCAAGATATTAAGCGTATCGATTTCAGTAGGACTTGCGCGGCCCACGTGATAACACAGGGCTTTTTCACAAATCTCATCAAACAAAGCTTCGCGGCGCTTCTCACTGAGTTTCTTGGAATCATTCAGACCACTGATGGGCTTGTTTGGATCTAAAATCACAGCCGCAGTCACTACATCGCCGACTAATGGCCCACGGCCGACTTCATCCACACCAGCAATTAATCCCGTCGAAAAGGCCAGCAAATCGGCTTCGGTTAAACTTTTAAAAGTTGCCACTAGTTAGCCTCCAGCGATTTAGCATGACTTGGTTTAGGCTCAACCAGTGCCATTACCGCTTCAGCGGCTTTTAAGCTCGCATCACGGCGTAACACTTGGTGCAGGGCATCAAACTCAGCTTTGAGCGGCGTAAAATCTCGATTTAACTCGACTGTGACCGCTGCAGCTATTTTCTCTGGCGTGCAATCTTCTTGAATGAGCTCAGGGACGAGATCTTTTCCAGCCAGTAGATTCGGTAACGAGAAACGCTCGACCTGCATCATGCGCTTAGCAATCCAATAGGTCATAGGGCTAACACGATAAGCCACCACCATTGGACGCTTGACCAACATGGCTTCTAACGTCGCGGTGCCAGATGCTAATAAAATGCCATCGGCAGCCGCCATGACTTCGCGCGACTGACCTTCGACCATATGAATTTCGAGATCCGGTGCAAAATCCTTCAGCGCTTGCTCAAATTGCTCACGGCGTTTTTGATTGACCAGTGGCGTCACAAAACGTATATCAGGGAAGTTCTGTTTAATCAGTAAAGCCGCCTTCACGAAAGGCTCAGCCAGTTGCTTTAACTCGCCACCACGGGATCCCGGTAGAATAGCTAAATATTCTGCATCGGCATCGAGTTCAAGTAACTGACGCGCCGCCGCTTTATCGCTTCGCAACGGAATATCATCCGCTAAGGTATGACCCACAAAGGTGCAAGGTACTTGATGCTTGTCATAAAAAGCTTTCTCAAATGGCAATAACGACAACACCATATGGGTCGCCTTCGCGATTTTGAATATACGTTTTGGGCGCCATGCCCACACGGATGGGCTCACATAATGGACGGTTTTAATACCGCGGGCTTTAAGTTTAAGCTCGAGGCCTATATTAAAATCCGGTGCATCTATGCCAATAAAACAATCGGGCTTAAGCGCGGTGATCTCTTTAATCAAGGATGACCGCACTTTTAATAAGCGAGGTAGACGAGATAACACTTCAACGATTCCCATCACTGCGAGTTCTTCCATCGCAAACAGGGATTTGAAGCCTAGGGCTTCCATGCGGGGTCCACCGATACCGACAAAGCGCGCATCGGGATGGGTCTTTTGCAGCGCAGCCATTAAACCTGCACCTAAAATATCGCCTGAGAGTTCTCCGGCAACCATGGCAAACACTAATGGAGTTTTATTGCTCATAAACCAATCACGTCTCATGAATTAATGGCATTGGATGAAGAGGTAAACCACACCTAAAATGCATCGTTCCAAGCCTACACTTATGTTAAGTTAATGATTCAATTAATGACTAAGCTCATTTATGGTCGAATGCATTGATGAATAAACGCATTTTTAACGACTACGTCTACCACAAAAAAGGCTTAAACCAATAATACAAAAGGGCATAAAAATGCCCTTTTGTTGTCATGTGGTCATCAAGTTAGCGAATAATGCCGCGACTCGATGACTTTACAAACTCAAGCAGTAATTTGACTTGCTCATCGTTCTGCGCATCTTCAGCTAATGCTTCAATCGCTTCTTCTACCGTTAAGCTGCTACGATATAACGTTTTATAAGCACGACGCACGGCTAACTGGCTTTCTTTAGAAAAACCGCGACGCTTCATACCTTCGCTGTTTAAGCCGCGAGGCACTGTCGGTTGACCCGCTGCCATCACAAAAGGAGGCACATCCTGCAAAACTAAAGAACAACCGGCAGTAAACGCATGGGCACCAATATGCACAAACTGATGTACGCCTGTCATACCGCCTAAAATCGCCCAGTCACCGACGTGCACGTGACCTGCAATAGATGCGTTATTCGCCATGATGACATTATCGCCGACCACACAGTCATGGGCGATATGCACATAGTTCATAAACAGGTTATTCGACCCAATACGGGTTTCACTGTTATCTTGAACTGTACCGCGGTGAATGGTCACGTTTTCACGGATGACGTTATTGTCGCCAATGATCAGTCGTGTCGGCTCGCCAGCGTACTTTTTGTCTTGGCATTCTTCACCAACGGAGGCGAATTGAAAAATACGATTCCCTTTGCCGATAATCGTTGGACCTTTGACCACCACATGGGAACTCAACCAACAATCATCACCAATTTCGACGCCCGCACCGATATAGGTCCAAGGGCCAATAGTGACGTTATTGCCAATTTTTGCATCGGGATGCACAAACGCTAATGTATCTATCACTGACTAATCTCTCTGCGGGCACACATGATTTCAGCGGAACAAACCACTTCACCATCCACTTTGGCCTCACCGTAGAAAACGCCAATCCCGCGGCGCTCTTTAATCATTTTGACATCAAAATGAATTTGATCTCCTGGCTCAACCACACGTCTAAAACGCGCATTATCGATACCAGCAAAGTAATACAACACACCTGGCGGTGGTACATCACTACTCATCGTTTTAAAGGCTAACAGGCCAGTTGCCTGTGCCATCGCTTCTAAAATAAGCACACCTGGCATCACAGGTTGTATCGGGAAATGTCCCTGAAAAAATGGCTCATTTATTGAAACGTTTTTGATCGCCTGCAGACTAACACCAGGAGTGTAATCAAGCACACGATCGATCAATAGGAATGGATATCTATGGGGTAGATATTTAAGTATTTCTTTAATATCCATAGTGTTCATTTGATTAGACACGAACCGAGTTCCTCAAATTGCCTTGGGGCAATTAATCTGGTGTTTTTAAATTTTTTTCCAACGTTTTAACACGCTGGAACAGTTCATCTAACTGACGGAAACGAACTGTATTTTTACGCCAAAGTTTATTTTCCATTGCCACGGTGGCAGAAGAGTATAAGCCAGGCTCACGCATATTAGTGGTGATATTGGTAGCACCAGACACATGCACACCATCGGCAATGCTCAAATGACCTGCGATGGCACAACTACCGCCAATAATACAATATTTACCGATAGTGACACTGCCTGCGACAGTAGTACTGCCTGCGATAGCAGTATTTTCGCCGATAATATCGTTATGGGCAATTTGCACTTGGTTATCAATAATCACACCGTCGTGGATCTCTGTATGGCCTAATGCCCCACGATCTACCGTTGAATTAGCACCAATCTCAACCCGATCGCCAATACGCACGCCACCTGTCTGCGGAATTTTAATCCACTGACCACGTTCGTTAGCATAACCAAAACCATCTGAGCCTAATACGGCACCCGAATGGATAATACAATCCTGTCCTAAATGCACATCGTGATAGACTGTGACATTAGCCCACAAACGTGTTTTTGAGCCAATAACCACATCTTGTCCCAGCACAACACCGGCACCAATCTGCACATTTTCACCTAAAATGACGTTCGCACCAATCACAGCATTCGCGCCAATAGCGACACCTTCCCCTAAATGGGCTGAAGAATCAATTTGTGCCGAAGGATGGATACCTACCGCCGCTTTGGGTGTCGTGTCCAAATACTGAGCAACACGAGCAAAACCGACATATGGATCTTTTACAATTAACGCAGTACCTTGATAATCCTGCGCATCTTTAGCTGACAATAACACCGCACTCGCTTGAGTTGCCTCAAGCTGAGAGCGGTATTTACTGTTGGCTAAAAAAGAGATCTGACCCGCCTTGGCATTTTCTAAGGTCGCCACACTATTAATAATTAGCGTTTCGTCGCCTTGGATATCACCGTCTAATAACAGGCATAGCTCTTTTAAAGTCACACTATTCATCTATTACTTGCCTTTGCTTAAGGCTTCAACCACTTTGCCACTGATGTCAGCGTTAGGCTTAACATAAATGACAGCACCACGTTGTAATACCAAATCATATTGGTCTTTTTCAGCGATAGTGTTGATGGCTTTTTGCACTTTAACTAACAGTTTATTTTGCTCTTCACCTTGGCGACGACGTAGGTCTTCATCCAATGCTTTGCCTTTTAACTGATATTCAGATTTTAGCGATTCCATTTTACGAACCAGCTCAGTTTTTTGTGCATCGTTCATTAATGCACCATCACGTTGCTGTTTCTCCATCAGAGAACGCATTTCTTCTTGCATTTTTTGGACATCAGCTACGCGATCACCAAACTCTTTCTTCAGAGATTGAGAGATCTGTTCACGTTGTGGGAGCTGTTCAAACACAGCGCCCATATCCACTACGGCAATTTTCTCAGCATGTGCCACTAACGGCGCGCCTAACAAAACTAACGTCATCAGCGCACAATTTACCATCTTGTTCAAAATAAACTCCTTGTTACCTTGTTATTGTCAGCAAAACTTGCCGAGTGTATGCCTTTTAAAAAGTTTTGCCAATATTGAAAGAGAAGATCTCCGTTTGGTCACCTTCATATTCTTTAAGCGGCCACGCCAAGCTGAACACCATAGGTCCCATAGGTGATAACCATTGCACACTCAGGCCCCAAGAGGCGCGCAGGCGTGCTGGATCACTAAAGTCCTGTAACTTAGCAAACTCTTCCGCAGGCAAACTATTTCGATAAAAATCATAGTCAAACTCAGTATCCCAGACGTTACCCGCATCGACGAAGAAGCTAGTACGAACTGAGTTAGTGTAAGCCTCATCCAAGAATGGGGTTGGTACAATCAACTCCATACTTGCCGTTGCAAGAGCATTACCACCGATAGAGCGGCCAGAACTGACTTGAATGCTATCAGGATCCGGTTGAGGGAAGTTACAACCATCACCCGATGGATCCAAGCAAGGTTCGCTACCACTATACATATAGAAGGAGCGAGGACCGACCGAGTTTGACTTAAAGCCACGTAGTGAGCTACTACCACCTGAGTAATAGTTTTCCCAGAAAGGCAAAATTTGGTCATTATCATTAAATTGACCATAACCGTTACCATAACCTAATCGACCACGGGCCAAGAGCACAACGCTCTGACTGCGGTTAACAGGAAAATAGAAGTTAGTGTCAAAGTCTGTCTTAAAATACTGTAAATCAGACCCTGGCGAAGTCATTTTGCCATTCAGACGCTGGGACGAGCCATCTGTTGGGAAAGTGCCACGGTTCAAGGTACTACGATACCAGCCTAGGCTGAGTTCGAAGTTATCAAAACTTAAGTCGGCATTCGGATCATCATCACGATAGATGTTATAGAAACGACGTGCCTGCTCATAGGCAGAAATTTCAGAAATCGTGTTGTGACGATAGCCAATACCACCATTGATACGGTTGTATTCGTTAATCGGGAAACCCGAGTTAAGCGCCACACCATACGAACTGTTTTTATAGCGTTCTAAGTTAGCTTCATTGGCGTCAAACTCACTCCAATAAACGCTCCCGCCTAAACTCACTCCGTCTTTTGTCCAGTACGGATCGGTATAGGATAAGTTAACGTTTTTAGAGTACTTATTTGTACTCAAGCTAATACCCGCTTGATTACCTGTACCTAAGAAGTTGTTTTGCTGTACGCCAAACTGCAAGCTCAGACCTGATTCAGTACCATAACCGACACCCGCGTTAAATGAGCCCGATGGCTGCTCTTTCACTTTAACCGCAACATCAACTAAGTCATCAGTACCCGGCACTTGAATGGTTTCAGTGTCAACGGTTTCAAAGAAGCCCAAACGGTTAAGACGGGCTTTAGATTGCTCAACTTGCGCTGAGTTTAACCAAGCGCCTTCCATCTGACGCAGCTCACGGCGCATCACTTCATCTTTAGTCACTGTATTACCAGTGAAGTTAATCGCCCGTACGTAAACACGTTTACCCGGTTTAACATTGATGTTTAAGGTGACTTCTTTAGTCTTATCATCAATTTCAGGGTAGGTTTTCACTTCAGGGTAAGCATAACCGAAGCGGCCTAAATACTTGCTGTACATTTCTTCGGTGAAAGTCACATCACCGCCGTTGTACATATCACCTGCTTTGATTGGCAGAATTGATTTCATCAACTCTTCACGGCCCATCAAATCACCCGTCAGGTTTACTTCTTTAACTTTATACTTCTCACCTTCATCTACGTTGATGGTGATATATAAACCTTTACGGTCAGGCGTCATGGCCACTTGAGTCGAGGTGACTTCGAAGCGGATATAACCTTTATTGTGATAATAGGTTTTGATGGTCTCGAGATCGGCCTGCAGCTTTTGCTTCTGATAACGGCGTTCGCCGAACAGATCCCACCAAGCCACATAATCTTTAAGTTCCAGCATGCCAATCAACTCAGCATCGGTGAACTCATGATTACCGACCACGTTAATTTGGCGGATTTCGGCCGCTAAACCTTCGGTAAACTTAAATTTCAGCTCAACCCGATTACGGGGTAAGTTAATCACTTGAGCTTCCACTTTCGCGCCGTATTTACCCACGCCGTAGTAGAAATCCTGCAGACCCTTTTCAATACCGGTCAACATAGTGCGATCGAGCGACTCACCGACTTTAACGCCAGAACCGTCCAGACTTTCCTGTAACTGTTCGTCTTTAATGTCTTTGTTGCCATCGAATGTCACGGCACTGATGGTAGGACGTTCAGTGACTTTCACCACTAATACGCCGCCATCTCGGCTCACGGAGACATTTTCAAAGTTAGTCGATGCATACAAGCTTTTAATCGCTTGCTGGATTCTTAACTGGTCAACAGTGTCACCTACTTTTACTGGTAAGCTTAACAAGGCAGCACCGAGTGCAACTCGTTGCAAACCTTCAACTTGGATGTCGGTCACTTCAAACGGTTGGAAAGTATCAGCCAACACAGTCCCTGAAAACGACGCACCGACGAATAACATCGAGGCAAAAAGTTTATTCAATCTCATAGAGCACTTCTAATTATTAGTCTGTCCTTGCTCAGAGTCGGGCAAAATCATTGAAAAGCGCAACGCTCATCAACATCAGCAGTATTGCTGCCCCAAATCTGAATCCTATTTCCTGCACCTTTTCAGGTACAGGTTTACCAGTTATTACTTCAATAAAGTAATACAGCAGGTGTCCCCCATCGAGCACAGGTAAAGGCAGCAAGTTAATGATGCCTAAATTGACGCTGATGAGCGCGAGGAACCCGAGAAAATAGACCAAGCCATAGTTTGCACTACTGCCCGCACCCTGTGCGATCGAAATGGGTCCACTCAGGTTTTTCACCGACACATCGCCGGTAAATAATTTGCCAATCATCTTAAAGCTCACAGCAACAAGTTGCCATGTTTTATCCGCTGCTATACCGAAAGAATCGATTGGTCCATATTCAAGTTGTAAACGCATATTGTCTGGCCATTGTGCTTGGGTTGGGCTCACCCCGAGCATACCTATCTCTTGGCCATCGGCATTTTTACTGCTTAAGGGTGTCACTGCCACATTAAACTGTTCGCCATTGCGACGCACAGTTAAACTCACAGGCACATTGGCAGAATGTTGAATAATGTCAACAAAAGCCTGCCAATCGGTATAATTTTTACCATTTATTGCGACTAAGGTGTCACCGACTTTTAGCTCACTATTCGCAGCGGCACTGTCAGGACTAATCGCAGCAATGGTGGGGACGATTTCGGGACGATAAATCCCTAACCCTAATGCCGTAATCGGGGATTCTTTTTCAGGATCAAAACGCCAATTACGCGTATCTAAGGTATAAGACCGCGCACTAGAGTCTAAACCTTGCAAACCATTCAATGGCGTTAGCGATACACTCAGACTTTCATCACCTATGTGGCCGACTAAAGCTAAATTCACCTCTTCCCAGTTACGCACAGCCTGACCGGAAATGGCCGTTATTTGCATTGGCTCTGTGATTTGAATTTGCGCAGCAGCAGTCCCGGGGGTCGTCGAGATGATCACAGGCTTAAGTGATGGCACACCAATCAGATACATAAAATACAGGGCAACGATGGCAAAAATAAAGTTAGCAATTGGACCTGCGGCCACAATCGCAATACGTTGCCATACGGTTTTACGATTGAACGCTTGATCTTTTAATTCATCGGGAACGTCTTCAACACGCTCATCGAGCATTTTGACATAGCCGCCAAGGGGGATCATGGCTAACACATATTCAGTGCCGTCTTTACCAACACGGCGCCAAATAGCCTTACCAAAACCAATGGAGAAACGTTCGACTTTCACGCCACAACGTCGCGCGATATAGAAATGGCCGTATTCGTGGGCAGTAATTAACAGACCCAGTGCAACGATGAAAGAACCTAAGTTCCATAAAAAATCTAACATCCCACTCCTTACGTTATAAATTTAATCACTCAGCTATTGCTAAGCGATGCTTGCTAATGTCTCACGCGCATAGACGCGGGTTTGCGCATCTAAGGCTAAAATATCTTCTATGCTGCCCATAGGACGTTTAGGCACAGTGACTAAACAAGCCTCATTCACTTTTGCAATTTGTGTAAAACCAATTTGCCCCTGCAAGAATGCTTCAACAGCGACCTCATTGGCAGCGTTTAATACGGTTGTAGCCTCTTGGCCTTGGGCACACGCCTCCATAGCCAAAGCCAAACAGGGGAAACGTTCAAAATCAGGTTCATAAAAGCTTAACTGTCCGACTTTGAAAAAATCTAAAGGTTCAACGCCCGAATGAATTCTTTGCGGATAAGCCATGCAATGGGCAATCGGTGTGCGCATATCTGGGTTACCCATTTGGGCGATAACCGAACCATCACGGTACTGCACCATAGAGTGGATCACGCTTTGCGGATGAATAACCACTTTAAGTTGCTCAGCCTGAGTATTAAACAACCACCGCGCCTCAATGAACTCTAAACCCTTATTCATCATAGTGGCGGAGTCAACAGAGATTTTAGGTCCCATGGACCAATTAGGGTGTTTACAGGCTTGGGCAGGCGTCATGGCCGCAAGTGTCGCAAGATCCGACCGCAGGAAAGGTCCGCCAGAACCGGTTAACAAAATATGGGATATACCCGACGCAGCTAAATCGCAACGGCCGAGGTTAGCCTGCACTTCTAGGGGTAAACATTGAAAGATAGCATTATGCTCACTGTCCACGGGCAATAGCACAGCACCAGAGCGCTTAGTCGCCTCAATAAACAACTCACCCGACATGACTAAAGCTTCTTTATTGGCCAGTAATACTCGCTTTCCCGCCTTCACGGCTTCAAGGGTTGGTACTAGCCCTGCCGCCCCGACAATCGCTGCCATTACGGTATCCACTTCGGCAGCCGTCACTAAACCGAGTAAATCGTTTATGCCAGTAGTGACTTGGATATTGAGCGCAGCGGGTAAAACGGCGCGTAACTGTTTCGCAGCCTCTTCATCCACCATATGTGCGACTTTCGGTTTATGGGCTACACACAAAGCCAGCATCTTATCAACGCTCGCATTGGCCACCAATCCATAGATGCTATAAGCCAATGGATTAGCCGAAATCACGCTTAAGGTACTAGCACCAATTGAACCGGTAGCACCCAAAATCACCATATTTTGCATAGCGTTACATCCAGAATGCAATGTAGATCAGGGTAAACACCGGCAAGGCTGCAGTCAGGCTGTCGATGCGGTCGAGCACGCCGCCGTGACCGGGCAAAATAGTGCCAGAATCTTTAATACAGGCCGCACGCTTAAACATACTCTCAGATAAATCGCCCAGCGCTGACACTAAAGCAACAAATAAGGTCACTGCCACAACTAAACCCAGTTCTTGCTCTGGCGAATAATACATAACACCTGCAACCACGAGCATAGTCGTCACTAAACCACCAACTAGGCCTTCCAAGGTTTTAGCAGGGCTCACTGCAGGCATCAGTTTCGTTTTACCTATCGCTTTACCGACGAAGTAAGCCCCAGAATCTGCGGCCCACACAATCAACATCACTAACAGTACTAATACTGGGCCGTAATAGGGTGAAGTTTGTGAGCTAATAGATTTGAGCGCGATAAGAGCAACAAAGCAAGGCACTAAGGTTAACTGTCCAAACATGGACTTAAACATAGGATTCTTTTGCCAGAACTTAGCGCTTTTAGGATAAGTTACCACTAATAATAGTGATGCTAACCACCAGAATGCACCAATATAGAGAATGGCCAAATAGATAGGATGTAACTGGTGGCTTAACCAAACTGCATCAATTGGCACAATCAGATTAATTGCCACCAATAGGATGCCGACTGTGAAGGTAAAGCTCCACTGAGTGACATCACACTGATTATCGATAATTCTTCCCCATTCCTTTGCTGCAATAAGGAAGACGGCAACTAAGGCCCAGGCGAAGTAGCTGGCAGGGAGCAAAAATATCGCCCCCAAAACTAATGGAACTAACCAAGTTGCTGTTATTATTCGTTGTTTTAGCAAAAAAAATCCCTCATGAGGTTTTACAATGCACGCATCTCATCAATCTGACTTCCAGTCAGACCAAAACGGCGCTGGCGACTTGCAAAAATGGCTATCGCTTCATGAAAAGCCTGTTCATCGAAATCAGGCCAAAGGGTGTCGGTAAACACCAATTCTGCATAGGCCGCCTGCCACAGCACAAAATTGCTGATGCGACAGTCCCCGCCCGTGCGGATCATTAAATCAACTTCACTCTGATTTTGCATGCACAAATGTGCACTTAAGGCTTCTTCGGTGAACTGACTGCTGGTCATTTCGCCAGTTTCGACCTTTTCCGCTAATTTTTGTGCTGCTTGAAGTATGTCCCAACGGCCACCATAGTTAGCCGCAACATTCAGAACCAAGCCAGTATTGCGAGATGTCTTTTCTTGAGCAGCAGCAATTTGCTTCTGTAATCGCGCCGAAAAGCGGCTGATATCGCCAATAATGTTGAGCTTAACCTGATTCTTATCCAGCAATTTAATTTCGCGCTGTAATACGGTAAAAAACAACTCCATCAGCAAGCTGACTTCTTTATCCGGTCTACGCCAATTCTCGCTAGAAAATGCGAATAAGGTTAGCGATTCAATGCCTAATTGGCTTGCCGTGCTTACGGCTCTTCTAACGGCCTTAACACCAGCCTTATGTCCCATCACTCGTGGTTTACCTTGGGTTTGTGCCCAACGCCCATTGCCATCCATGATAATAGCAACATGCTTAGGTAACGACTGTTTCACGAGTTCGGGTAATTGTCCCGGCAAGGTCGTTTGAGTGTATAAATCACTCTCACTCGTCCTAGGGTGCGGATCAAGTTCCACTGTGGATGACATCTAATACAGCCCTTTAAAATAGACAAACGCCGTGTAGTATACCCCTACACGGCGCATCAACTCTAGCTTATCGAACTGAGATTAGACTTCCATCAACTCAATTTCTTTGGCCGCTAAAATCTCATCGACCTTTTTAATGTGAGCATCGGTGAACTTTTGCACTTCTTCTTCACTGCGACGCACATCATCTTCAGTACAAGCTTTAGCTTTTTCAAGCTTTTTCACTTCAGAAATCGCATCACGACGCACGTTACGGATAGCAATACGACCGTTTTCAGCTTCGTTACGCACCACTTTGATGAAGTCTTTACGACGTTCTTCAGTCAACGCGGGTAATGGAATACGTAATGTCGCGCCAGCTGACATAGGATTCAGACCTAAATCAGAGCTCATAATAGCCTTTTCAACGGCTTGGATAGCACTACGGTCAAACACAGTCACAGACAAAGTGCGTGAATCTTCAACGCCCACGTTAGCCACTTGGTTTAGTGGCGTCATAGTGCCGTAGTAAGAGACTTGAATGGAATCCAGCAGGCTTGGGTGGGCACGACCGGTACGCACTTTTGCCATTTGGTTTTTAGTCGCGTCAACGCATTTACCCATACGCTCTTGCGCATCTTTCTTAATGTTCTCAATCACGTTAAATGTCCTTCTTGGTCATTAAATAACTTTTTTCGCTCTGATCAGCGTGCCTTCTTCTTCACCCATGATAACGCGGCGTAGAGCGCCAGGCTTATTCATGTTGAAGACTAAAATAGGCATGTCGTGATCACGCGCCATAGTAAAGGCGGCTAAGTCCATTACTTTTAATTCTTTTTCCAGAATTTCCGCATAAGTCACTTCATCATACTTAACGGCGTCTGGGTTCTTCATTGGGTCTTCGGAGTATACACCGTCGACTTTAGTGCCTTTCAATACGACTTCAGCTTCGATTTCAATGCCGCGTAAACAGGCCGCAGAATCGGTCGTGCAGAAAGGATTACCTGTACCGGCAGCAAAAATAACCACTCGGCCAGATTTTAGCAAGCTGATCGCTTCAGCCCAATTGTAATCATCACACACACCCTTTAACGGGATAGCTGACATCAGACGAGCATTAACATAGGCACGGTGCAGGGCGTCTCGCATTGCCAAGCCGTTCATAACCGTTGCCAGCATACCCATGTGATCGCCCACCACACGGTTCATGCCTGCTTTTGCTAGGCCTTCACCGCGAAACAGATTACCACCACCAATAACCACACCCACCTGAATACCCAGCTCAACCAGCTCTTTCACTTCCTGAGCCATGCGATCTAATACTTTAGGGTCGATGCCGAAGCCTTCGTCGCCCATCAGTGCTTCGCCACTTAATTTAAGAAGAATGCGTCTAAATGCGGGTTTTGGATTGGTGCTCATAATTTTTATCCTGGTCATAACAAGACCGCAGCTATTGCCGCGGTCTTGGGGGTATTTAGCGTTGGCGATTAAGCCTTTTTAGAAGCAGCGATTTGAGCAGCAACTTCAGCCGCGAAATCTTCTTCTTTCTTCTCAATACCTTCACCCACTTCTAAACGAATGAAGTTAGTGACTTTAGCGCCTTTCTCTTTCAGAATTTCGCCAACAGTTTTCTTTGGTTCCATGATGTAAGCTTGACCAGTCAGAGAAATCTCACCGGTGAACTTCTTCATACGACCAAGAACCATCTTCTCAGCGATCTCTGCCGATTTGCCTTCGTTCATTGACATTTCGATTTGCAGAGCTTGTTCTCTTGCAACGATTTCTGCAGGAACATCTTCTGGGTTCACGTATTCAGGCTTAGAAGCAGCAACGTGCATTGCGATGTGCTTTAAGGTTTCTTCGTCAGCTTCACCGGCAACAACAACGCCAATGCGCTCACCGTGACGGTATGAAGATAGGTTTGCACCATCGATGTACTCAACACGACGAATGTTGATGTTTTCACCGATTTTAGTTACCAATGCAACGCGTGCATCTTCGAACTGTGCTTTTAAATCTTCAAGAGTCACTTTAGATGCAGCAGCGGCATCTAATACTGCGTTCGCGAATGCTAAGAAGTTTGAATCTTTAGCAACGAAGTCAGTTTGACAGTTAACTTCTAATAGCGCAGCGAAACCTTCGCCATTCTTGATCAGAATTGTACCGTCAGCAGCGATGTTACCCGCTTTTTTAGCCGCTTTAGCAGCGCCAGACTTACGCATGTTGTCAATTGCTAACTCCATGTCGCCGTTAGCTTCTGTCAGAGCGTTTTTACAATCCATCATGCCTGCGCCAGTACGGTCGCGCAGTTCTTTAACTTGGGCAGCAGTAATTGCCATTGTTAAATCCTCTATAAAAAATCGACTAATTTGCAGATATAAAACAGGGGCCGAATGGCCCCTGTTAACCAATCAAAAATCTTGGTTAATAAGGGTGATGATAATCATCCCGCCTTATTATTATTCGGCTTCTACGAAACCGTCTTGCTCAGCTTGAACAGCCAAATCTTGACCACGGCCAGCTTTTGCAGCAGCAGCAACAGAAGAAGTGTACAGGCGAATAGCACGCATAGCGTCGTCGTTACCAGGAACGATGTAGTTAACACCATCTGGCGCAGAGTTAGTATCAACAACTGCAACAACAGGGATACCCAGGTTGTTAGCTTCTTTAATAGCGATATGCTCATGGTCAGCACCAATGACGAATAATACGTCTGGCAGGCCGCCCATGTTTTTAATACCACCTAAAGATTTTTCCAGCTTTTCAAGCTCACGAGTACGCATCAGCGCTTCTTTCTTGGTCAGCTTGTCGAAAGTACCGTCTACTGATTGGCTTTCCAGTTCTTTCAGACGTTTGATTGACTGACGAACGGTTTTCCAGTTAGTCAGCATACCGCCTAACCAGCGGTGATCAACATAGTACTGGTCACAAGACAGAGCAGCTTCTTTGATCGCTTCGCCAGCAGCACGTTTAGTACCAACGAATAATACTTTACCTTTCTTTGAAGCTACGTTGCTGATGAAAGCTAGCGCTTCATTGAACATTGGCACAGTATGCTCAAGGTTGATGATGTGAACACCGTTGCGAGCACCGAAAATGAATGGCTTCATTTTTGGGTTCCAGTAACGGGTTTGGTGACCGAAGTGGACACCGGCCTGAAGCATATCGCGCATTGAAACTGTAGTCATTTCTATTACCTTAAAGTTTAGGGGGTTAGACCTCCACGTATCCCATGTCTTCGACCCCTTATATAACAACTGAGGGCACCCCGAAGAATGTGTCGACACGTGTGTGATTTAGTATTTAGACAAATAGCCATGTATAATGGCCGCCATCTTTAGTCTTGCAAGTATCAAAGCAGCGCAAAAGCTGGCTTAGACAATTCATCAAGACTTAAACATAACGGCGCGCTTTATACCATAAATAGCCCTAAAGCACAAATTTTTGCATTAGGTTGCGTGGCCAACAGACATTAAAGACACAAGAGAAAACGCAATGAGTATAGTCATCAAGACCGCTGAAGAAATTGAAAAAATGCGTGCTGCGGGCAAACTAGCCGCACAGGTATTAGAAATGATCGCGCCGCATGTTAAACCGGGCGTGACCACCAATGAGCTCAATGACCTCTGCGCCAAATATACCGAAGAGCAAGGTGCGATTTCGGCGCCGCTTAACTACCATGGTTTTCCTAAATCCATTTGTACTTCTGTAAACCATGTGATTTGCCACGGCATTCCAAACGACAACCCACCATTGAAAGAAGGCGATATCCTCAATATCGACATCACAGTGATTAAAGACGGTTATCACGGCGATACCTCGATGATGTTTTTAATCGGTGAAGTGAGCGCGAAGGACAAACGTCTGTGCCGCATCGCGCAAGAAAGCTTGTATTTAGCTATTCGTAAGGTTCGTCCAGGTTTAAAACTGGGTGAAATCGGCAATACTATCGAAAAATTCATCAAAGCAAGCAAAACAGGCCTTGAGAAATATTCCATCGTGCAAGATTATTGTGGCCACGGTATTGGCTCGGGTTTCCATGAAGAACCTCAGGTCATGCACTACCGTAACGGCGATAACACAGTATTACGCCCAGGCATGTGTTTCACCATTGAACCTATGATCAATGCCGGTCGCCACACGACCATACTCGATCGCGATGATAAGTGGACGGTAACGACCTCCGATGGTAAAAATTCAGCCCAGTGGGAACATACCTTACTGGTGACTGAAAAAGGGGTTGAAGTACTTACCCTGCGTGAGGATGAGGATTTCCCACGTATTATCAATCACGAGCGATAGGCCACACTAACAAACATAAAAACAAGGGACTCGATGAATATAGCTCTGCTCGCTAAACAATCATTAATCGAACAGAATCAGATTCTTTTGGCCAGTTTTAAGGCTAAAACCCCGATTGAAGAGCTCGTCACGCAGCGCTGTCAATTTGTCGATGCCCTTGTCAAGCAAGCTTGGGAACAGCACGGTCTAAGGGAATATGATATTGCCCTGATTGCCGTGGGCGGCTATGGCCGTGGTGAGCTGCATCCCCACTCGGATGTCGACTTGCTGTTCCTGTTTAATGATATCTTGTCACCCGCCGCCGAAGCAGCACTCAGTCAGTTTATTGCCTTTCTATGGGATGCCAATCTGGAAATCGGCCACAGTGTCCGTACGTTAAACGACACGATTATCCTCGGCCGTGAAGACATCACCATAGCCACCAATCTGTTAGAGGCACGATTGCTCGAAGGGCCCGAATTTTTATTCGATCAACTTTATGATGCGATTCGTCAAAGTGACTTTTGGACTTCAAGCGATTTTTTTATCGCAAAACGGGATGAGCAAAATGCCCGCCATGCCAGAGCCAGTGCCTTCGATTTAGAACCCAATATCAAGAGTTGTCCCGGTGGTCTTAGGGATATTCAAACCATTGCTTGGGTAGCCATGCGTCACTTTGGCGCCGCTCGCCTCGAAGAATTAGTCCAATACGACTTTTTAGAGCCCGGTGAATTAGAAGAGCTGCTCGAATGTCAGCACTTTTTGTGGAAGTTACGCTTTGCTCTGCATATGGTGGTCGGTCGCGATGAAAATCGCTTACTCTTTGATGTACAGCGCCAAGTTGCCGAGCTTATGGGGTATGAAGACGCCACCCAGCTTGCTGTTGAGCAAATGATGAAACGTTACTATCGCACGGTACGTCGAGTGATGGAGCTAAACGAAATGTTGCTGCAGCTGTTTAAACGGGCAACACTGGGGCATACAAAAGCTTTAGAAATTCAATCGATAGATAAACACTACCAGCGCCGCGGCACTTTTATTGAAGCGCTAAGCGATGATCTTTTCGATAGCGGCGAAGAAATTGTCCGGCTGTTTTTGTTGGTCGCTAAAAACTCCAACATCAAAGGTATCTACGCACCAACGCTGCGTTCGCTGCGCCGAGCAAGACGCGCCCAGCCGCAAGCCTTACAAGAAAACCCGCTTTGTCGCCAAGCCTTTATGGAAATTCTGCGCCATCCCCGCGGCATTGTTGCTTTGTCTTTAATGCATAAACACGGCGTGTTATCGGCCTATTTACCCGCATGGCGAAATATTGAAGGCCAGATGCAGTTCGACCTGTTCCACGCCTATACGGTCGATGAACACACCCACAGATTACTGCTCAATATCGAGCGTTTTTCCCAAGCCGAACAAAAGGAAGAATTTCCCTTAGGCTCGATTCTCATCAACCAACTGCCTAAAAAAGGTTTACTCGTATTAGGCGCTATCTTCCACGATATCGCCAAAGGCCGCGGTGGCGATCACAGTAAACTGGGCTCAAGCGATGCCCTCGCCTTTTGTAAGCTGCACGGGTTAAACGATCACGATGGCCGTCTAGTCGCTTGGCTGGTTGAGAATCATCTAGTGATGTCTGTCACCGCCCAGCGCCGTGATATTTCCGATCCCGATGTGGTGGCCGACTTTGCCAATAAAGTCCGCGATGCCGTGCATTTAAGCTATCTGTACTGCTTAACCGTCGCCGATATCTGCGCCACCAACGAAAAAACCTGGAACAACTGGAAAGGCTCACTGCTGCGCGATTTGTACTTTTCGACCCAAAGGGTGCTCGCCCGCGGTAAAGAAAAACCCGTCGATATTCGTGCCAGAGTGCGTGAATACCAAGCTAAGGCGAAAAAAGAGCTGCTGCGCCGCGGATTGAAAGAGAAAGATCTCGATGCCCTGTGGCAACGTTTTAAGGCAGATTACTTTTTACGCCATCAGCCAAATCAAGTCGCGTGGCACGCCGAAGCAATTTTAAAGCACAAACAACAGGATGAGCCTTTAGTCTTAGTGTCCAAACACACCACCCGTGGTGGTACTGAGCTATTTGTCTATTGCCAAGACAGACCTAAATTGTTCGCAACTGTGATGGCGGTACTCGACAATAAAAATATCAACGTCCATGATGCCAACATCATGACGTCAAAAGACAATTATGCCCTCGATACCTTTGTGATCTTAGAGCAGGATGGTGAGCCCGTTAGCCAGCTTTCACGCATCCAAAGTATCCGTAAGGCGCTCGAGAAAGCCCTGTCGAGCGACAGTCCAAAACTGCCGCGCTTTAGAAAACTATCGCGCAAGATGAAACCTTTTAATGTGCCGACACAAGTGAGTTTCCTCGAAAGCAGTCGTCATGGTACAAGTATGATGGAGCTTATCGCCTTAGATTCTCCAGGATTACTGGCAAAAGTCGGGGATATCTTTTACCGTTGCAACACAACATTACTTGCGGCCAAAATCACCACCATTGGTGAGCGAGCCGAAGACTTTTTTATGCTGCAGACCAATGACGGCTTGCAACTTAACGAAACCCAAGAGAATACCCTCAGGGACGCTTTAATCAGTGCCCTGAGTGCAAAGAATATCGAATCAGTTAATTAACGAGACCAGTGGGAGAAGTAAATGGAGGCTTTACGCCAACGTATTGAGGCGGCTTTTGAAGCGCGCGCCGACATCACACCAAGCACAGTTGACGCCGGTGTGCGTGACGATGTGCAAAATGTCATCAATATGCTCGACAAAGGTGAAGTCCGTGTCGCCGAGAAAATCGACGGACAATGGCATGTGCACCAATGGCTGAAAAAGGCGGTATTACTGTCCTTCCGTATTTTCGATAACGTGGTTATCGATGGCGCCGAAACCAAATACTTCGACAAAGTGCCGTTAAAATTTGCCGAATATGATGAAGCCCGCTTTAAAGCGGAAGCCATTCGTGTAGTGCCTTCGGCGACAGTACGTAAAGGCTCATTCATAGGTAAAAATACCGTGTTGATGCCATCCTATGTGAACTTAGGTGCCTATGTTGATGAAGGCACTATGGTTGACACTTGGGCGACCGTTGGCTCATGTGCACAAATCGGTAAAAATGTGCATTTATCTGGCGGTGTAGGTATTGGTGGCGTACTTGAGCCATTGCAAGCGGGCCCAACCATCATCGAAGATAACTGCTTTATCGGTGCGCGTTCTGAGATTGTTGAAGGCGTCGTGGTTGAAGAAGGCTCAGTGATTTCCATGGGTGTGTATATCGGCCAAAGTACTCGAATTTATGATCGCGAAACCGGCGAAGTGCATTACGGTCGTGTACCAGCAGGCTCTGTTGTTGTTTCTGGCAACTTACCATCAGCCTGTGGCAAGTACAGCCTCTATGCCGCTATTATCGTTAAGAAAGTCGATGCAAAAACCCGTAGTAAAGTGGGTATCAACGAATTACTGCGTATTGTTGATTAACAGTCACAGCATTTGTTCGATAACATGAGTTCCATAAAAAGATGCCTAAGGGCATCTTTTTTATTGTCGGTAAAATTTAGCCTACGATTGAGCGATCACTGCCCAGCTTTATAATAACTGTTTAATAAAGTACTTATACCCGTGATCAATGAAGATGCTTGATTTTCAGTGAAATGAGGATCAAGCTAACGATTATGAAACTACTCCTTACTCCTGAACAAAAACAAGTCCTAGAGACCCAGCATGCTCAAACGCGTGACGGGCGTATTCGTGACCGCATCAAAGCAGTACTGCTTGCATCCGAAGGCTGGACCCCGGCAATGATTTCTCAAGCATTACGCATTCATGAAAGCACTGTACGTAATCACCTTGCCGATTACAC